>JAYFRX010000220.1:0-5002 GCA_040946945.1 Burkholderia sp.
GGTGGCCGGCGACAAGCACGCGGGGCGTGCCGCCGGCGACGTGCGCTGGCATGGCTCGCAGCCCGGCCGAATCGTGATGGACGAACGCAAGCTGCGGGTTCAGCGGCCCCGGCTGCGGGACAAGCGCAGCAAGGAAGTGCCGATTCCCGCCTACACGCAGCTGCGCGATGACGAACGGCCCACGCAGCGCATGTACGACATCATGGTTAGCGGCGTGGCGACCCGAAAGTATGACGAGGTGTTGCCTGAAATGGCCCACACCGTCGGCATCTCAAAGAGCAGCGTCTCGCGCCAGTTCATGAAGGCGAGCAAGAAGAAGCTTGACGGGCTGATGGAGCGTCGCTTCGAGCGACCACGACATCCTAGCCATCTACCTGGACGGTATCATCGTCGATGGGTGCCACATCCTCACCGCGATTGGCGTCGAGAGCGACGCCAATCCGGACGCGGCGGCCTCGCTGCTTGAGGGGCTTGAGAAACGTTCACGGTCAACCGCCTGGACCTGACGCCGCGGCTAATCCGCAGCCTGGCGACGACGAACCTGATCGAGAATCCGAACGGCGCGGTGCGCCGCGTCAGCGGCCGGGTCGACCGCTATCGCGATGTCGACATGGTGATGCGATGGGCGGCCACTGGCTTCCTGGAAGCTGAGAAGCGATTTCGTAAGCTCGGCGGTGCCGACGACCTCTGGATGCTCGCCGTTGCCTTGCGTCGTCCGACCGATAAACGCGTTGACCATGACTTGAAGTCCGCCTAACCCACGAAACCCTGCCGCCCCAGCCTTCAACTACGAATAGGACGCCGCCGTATGAGAGGGCGACGGGGGTAACCCCATCCCCTACTCGATAGGCGATGCGTCCAATAAAGTGCGCTCAGGCCGGCTCGGCCTCGTCGCCCACGGCGGCAGCCGGCGGCGGCAGCAGCGCCGTCAGCACGTCGACGGTGCGCGCCGTCGCGCCGCGATGGCGCGCGGCGAACGCGGCACCAGCCGCGCCCATCGCGGTGCGCCGCGCCGGATCGGAGAACAGCGCATCGAGCACCGTCGCCAGCTCCTCCGGATCCTGGATCTGGGCGGCCGCGCCAGCCGCCACCGCATCGGCCGTGGCCTGCGTGAAGTTGAACACGTGTGGCCCGATCAGCACCGGCACCCCCACCGCGCAGGCCTCGATCAGATTCTGGCCGCCCAGCGGCAGCAGGCTACCGCCGATGAAGGCGACATCGGCCGCCGCGTAATAGGCACCGAGCTCGCCCATCGAATCACCGAGCAGCACCGTGGTTTCACTCGGCAACGCCGCGTGGGCCTGCCCCGCCGCCACGGTGCCGGCTGCCCACAGCGCCGAGCGGCGCACCACCATCTGCCCTTCGCGCGCCGCCAGCGCGACCACTTCGTCGAAACGCTGCGGATGACGTGGCACCAGGATCAGAAGCGCATTTGGTGTCTCGAGCGCCGCGAAGGCGTGCAGCACCAGCGTCTCCTCGCCCTCGCGCGTGCTGGTTGCCACCCACACCGGCCGCGAGCCGATCGCCTCGCGCCAGGCCTGGCCGCACGCGGCCAGGCCTGGCGGCGTGCTCATGTCGAACTTCAGGTTGCCGAGCACGGCCAAATTGCGCGCGCCCAGCGAGCCGAGCCGCTCGGCGTCGGACGGGCTTTGCGCGAGCACGCGCGAGAAGCCGGCGAATACCTTGCGCACCGCCGGGCCGAAGCGCGAGGCGCGCTGGAACGAACGCGCCGACATCCGCGCATTGGTCAGCACCAGCGGCACCGAGGCGCGACGGCATTCGTCGATCAGCGTGGGCCAGACCTCAGTCTCCATCACCAGCCCGAGCGTCGGCCGGCAGGCGCGCAGGAAGCGGCGCACCAGATGCGGCATGTCGTAGGGGAGATAGCAACACATCACGCGCGAGCCGAACAGCTGCTCGCCGGTGGCGCGGCCGCTCGGCGTCATGTGCGTGAGCAGCAGTTTGGCGTCGGGCCGCGCGGCCAGCAGCGCCTCGATCAGCGGCTGCGCGGCGCGCGTCTCGCCGACCGAGACCGCATGCACCCAGATCAGCGGCGCCGCGTCGTCGGGTCCGCGCCACGCGCGTATGGCCGGCGCAAGATGGCCGAAGCGCTCGCCGATATGCTCGCGATAGCCGCGCTCCTTGCGCGCTCGCCAGAACAAGCGCAGCACCGCAGCGGGCGCGACGATCCACCAAAGCGCGCGATACACCGCTCTCAATATGCCACCACCGTAGTTTCGCTCCGTGCCTTGTGCGCCGTGCTCAGATGAGCGCGCGCTGCAGCCGCCGCTCGAGGATGTCGAGCGGCGCGCAATCCGGCCGCGCCATCGCGTCGACCGGCAGGAAAAAGGTCTGTTCCATAATGAACTGGCCCGACATGACGGCATGGGAAGTCTGGTCCGAGAAGCAGATCCAGACGCTGCCGGGCGGGAACGGCATGGTCTGCTGCGAGCAATCCTGCTGGTAGGCCAGATCGGCCTTCATTGCGTCGTGCAAATGCAGCATCAGGTGATCGTAGGCGCTGCGTTTCGACTTGGTGACGTGCAGCAGCGCCAGCAGCCAGGCTGAGCCCGGTAGCTGCGGGCGAATCCCGGTCAGGAAGCGCCTGGCGACATCCTCGAACGGCTCGCCGACGCGCCACACGCGCGGTACGCCGGCCGGGTTGACGTTGCTGAACACGCGCAGGATCCGCTCGCCGTAGTTCGGCCGCGAGGGAAAGGCATCGACGTGCAGGCGGCTGTCGTCCTTGCGCCAGGAGGTCTCGCGCGTCTCAACCTGGCGCAGCCGCAGGCTGGTCGGCGCCACGCGCATTCGGCCGCGATACTCGGTGAACAAGCCGTCGACCAGCGAGGCCGCCTGCTGCTGGTAGCGCGCTACCAGCGCGCGCACGGCCGACTGCGTGACCGCGTCGCCGAGCACGCCGGCCACCGCGCCGCCGTTCGGCGCGAGGCTGATGTTCTTTCGCTTGGAATCGGCCAGCACAGGATCGAGCAGGGCCTCCTCGCCGCCTTCGATGGCGAAGCGCAGGTTCGGGAAATACAGCACCTTGCCTGTCTCAACGGCGGCAAGCAGTTGCTCGCGCGGCATCGATAGCTGCTGCCCGTGCCAGTCTGCCGAGGAGACTTCGAGGATCTGGGATTCGCTCATGATCGCACCGTTACAGGAGGCCGAACGACGCGAGCGCACCCTTCACCTGGGACAGCGAGGGCGGCGCGCCGGCCGTTCCGAGATTGACGACGTTCGGCGACCAGTAGCCGCCCGTGCGCCATGCGGTGGCGAAATTGTACAGTTCGACCGTCGGGCGCTTGAGCGCCGCCGCAATGTGCACGAGGCCGGTATCGACACCGACCGTGGCCGCCGCGCCGTCGATCAGGCCCACGACGGCCGGTAGCGACCACCTGGGCGGCACGATCGCGGCCGCGCCGAACTCCCTGGCCAGCCGCTCGCTGGTGGCGCGTTCGGTCTCGCTGCCCCAGGGCAGCACCAGCGACGCGCCACGCCGCACCAGCGCCTGGCCGAGCTCGATCCAGGCGGCGGCGGGCCATTGTTTGTCGGCGCGCGATGTCGCGTGGACGAAGACCACGTATGGTACCGGAAGATTTAGGTCGGCAGCCACGAGCGCACGAGCCGCCTGATGCGTGTCAAGACCGAAATCGAGCTCGTCGTTGGGCGACGGTGCCGGGTTGCCTAGCGCCGCGGCCACCAGCTGGCGCGTGCGCTCGACCACGTGGGTACGCGGCGCGATCGGCACGCGGCGGCGGTAGAAGAAGCGCACCGGCCATTCGTAGCCGGCACCGTCGGTGCGATTGGCCAGGCCGGTCAGTGGGCCGCGCGCCCAGCTCGCCACCCAGGCGCTCTTGATCAGCCCCTGGCAGTCGATCACCAGGTCGTAATGCTCGTCGGCGATCTGCCGGCGAAACGCGCGGATCTCGCGCCAGGTCCGAGCGCTGCCGAGCGACTTGCGCCAGCGCCGCAGCGAGAACGGCAGCACTTTGCGCACGCCGTGCACCAGCTTGACCAGATCGACGAAGCCTTCCTCGACGAGCCAGTCGATCTGGGCATCCGAATGGCACCGGTAAATGTCGGCGATCACCGGCATGTTGTGCACGACGTCGCCGAGCGACGAGACGCGCACGATCAGAATTTTTTGCACGCTGAAAAAACCGACGAAAGGCCGGTACGGACCAAAAGACGTGATTTTATCGCGGCGGCGGGCGTATCCCGTAAACAGGCGAGGCGGGAGAGGAAAATGCGCCGGCCGGCACCATCGAGCGCGGCTCCGGCGGACACGGTACGGGGCCGACCCGGGTTCGCGCGCGGTGCCGGCAAGCCCATCGAGTAGGGGACGGGGTTACCCCCCCGTCGCCCTCTCACACCACCGTACGTGCGGTTCCGCATACGGCGGTTCATGAACAACGCTGGAGGCGCTGCTGAGTATCGAGCAGCAAGACCAGCCCCAAGGCGTCAAACCAGCACTTTGGGAAGGCCGCGTTCATATGGCTAGCCCCGGCATTCCACCACGGACCTTGTCCGTTGCGGGCCGAGCGTCGAGCGCGATCCTCCGTGAGCCCCTGTCGACGCAGCAGTGATTGGCGGCGATGGCGATGCTTGGCTTGCCGCCATAGGAGGCAGCGCAAGCGTCGCCGTAGCCAGCCATCCAGTTCCTCCGTAGTGTCCTTCACCTGCGTGTAACGGAAGTAGTTGATCCATCCGCGAAGCACCGGATTGAGCACCTCGATCGTCTGGCTCAGACTCCTTCCGCGCCCTTGGCGCATCAGTTGCTTCACACGCGCCGTCAGCCGTTTGATGCTTTCGGGCGCAATGCGCAGCCGCGCTTGACGGTGCACTGTCAGTGCTGTAGCCTAACAAATTACGGCCTCCAAGGCCGGGCACATGCGCTCTTCGACTCGTTGATCTGGAGCTTGAGTCGTTTCGCAAGAAACGTCGTCATTTGCCCCAACAGCCGCTCACCCGCCACCTTGCTTCGGACATAGATGTTGCA
>JAYFRX010000221.1:0-4982 GCA_040946945.1 Burkholderia sp.
GGCATCTCGAAGAGCAGCGTCTCGCGCCAGTTCGTGAAGGCGAGCAAGAAGAAGCTTGACGGGCTGATGGAGCGTCGCTTCGAGGATCACGACATCCTAGCCATCTACCTGGACGGTATCATTGTCGGTGGGTGCCACATCCTCACCGCGATTGGCGTCGAGAGCGACGCCCAGAAGCATTTGATGGGGCTGGCGAGCGGTTCGAGCGAGAACGCCAAAGTCGTTAAGGATCTGCTGAATAGCCTGATCGAACGGGGGCTGGCGACCGACCGGGACTATCTGTTCGTGATTGATGGGTCCAAGGCGCTGCGCTCGGCGATCGAGGCAGTGTTCGGCGAACGTGCCCACGTCCAGCGGTGCCGGACTCACAAGATTCGCAACGTGACCGAACGGCTGCCGAAGCAGACCCGACAGCAGGTCGCCTCGGTCATGCGTGCCGCGTACAAGCTGCCGGCCGACGACGGCCTCGTTCGACTGAAGACCCAGGCGGCATGGTTGAAGATCGACCATCCGGACGCGACGGCCTCGCTGCTTGAGGGGCTTGAGGAAACGTTCACGGTCAATCGCCTGGACCTGACGCCGCGGCTGATCCGCAGCCTGGCGACAACGAACCTGATCGAGAATCCGAACGGCGCGGTGCGCCGCGTCAGTGGCCGGGTCGACCGCTATCGCGATGTCGACATGGCGATGCGATGGGCGGCCGCTGGCTTCCTGGAAGCTGAGAAGCGATTCCGTAAGCTCGGCGGTACCGACGAGCTCTGGATGCTCGCCGTTGCCTTGCATCGCCCGACCGATAAACGCGTTGACCATGACTTGAAGTCCGCCTAACCTACGAAACCCTGCCGCCCTAACCTTCAACTACGAATGGGACGCCGCCCCTTAAGGGCCGTTTTCAGGTTGCCGAGCACATCGTGTTGACCCAGCGGAACTCGGGGGGCGCTGCGCGGTCTGACGGCCACCGCCCGTGACATGTCGCTCATGACTGGCAGCCTTTTGCGTTACGCCGTCGAAACACCACAGGCCATCGGAAACGACGCACGCGGTGGGCATCAGGCTGCTGGCCGCCCAGACCTCAAGGGCCGCTTTGGTAAAGCCCGGCACGGGCGAGAGCCGCATGACAGAGGGCGGCCATCGTCAGAGGTCTGCACGGCCGCTACAAACGGCGTCTTGCCAGGCGCGCCACGCCCACAGCCTTACGCCGGAGCGTTCCCCGCCCAGATACGCGTCGTCGACCTCGACCCGTTCGTCGAGCCGGCGTCGCTCTTCGCGCAGCCACATGGTCTCCAGCAACTTGTGCTTGATGAGCCAGACCGTCTTGTAGCTCACGCCCAGCTGGCGTTTGAGCTCCAGTCCGCTGATGGCGTTCTTGCTCTGCGTCACCAGGTAGATTGCCAGAAACCAGGTCGTCAGCGGCAATTTCGTCTTCTCGAATATCGTTCCGACGCTCGACGAGCATTGGTACCAGCAGGACTGGCTCAGGCATTCCCACAGTCGCCGGCCGTTGTAGGCGCTGGCGTAGCGCGTGCCCTTGTATCGAGGGCACACCCAGCCATCGGGCCAGCGAGACCCGACCAGCGCGGCCTCGCATTGCGCTTCGTTGCCGTACTGCTCCTGAAATTCTTTCATCGACAGACCGGCCTGAAACTGGATTCTGTTCATGGGCATGGCGCACGCTCCGTAAGCATCTGGCGAACGATACTTGGATACTTGATTTCATGCCTGTTTCGGAGTCAAGTAAGTAATCAGGACTCTTTTTGGGACACCGCCGCCGTTTCTCGCGAGGTTGGCGTAACCAATTGCCGAACTCGAGCAGTGGCGTGAACTTGCCCTGACCGGTATTGAAGCCGAACTGAAGTCAAGCCAGACCGATCCGCTGGAAGTCAAGCTCAAGGACGCCGTGCCTCGCGTGGGGGAACTGACCATGGATGTCGAAGTTCTGCGCATGGAGCGCGAGCGGCAGGAACGCCGCCCTTTGATCGTACGGAGGGCGTCGACATGAGCCGCGCGATCTCAACGATAGGAAACCCTTCGGATTGCAGCGGGTGTGCCAGGCGCTCGATTCCCCGCGCGCGACGATCGCCGATCTATGCCGAGCGTGCCAGGGCGCTGAGCAATGTCGCCCAGCTTGCCCCCATGCGACGCGGTCTGAAGCCCAAGGCGTCGGACCGCCCAGCGGCTCGAGGCGATCCGTGCCGATTTGGCTCGTACGCCGTTCGTCGGCGAAAGGGCGCGCAAGGTCTGGGCACGCTTGCGCATTCAGGACGACATCCGCGTGTCCCGCGCCCGTGTCTCGCCACTGATGCGCGAACACGGCCTGCTTTCGCCCCATCGGCAACCGCAGAAACCGCCCAATGCTTACGATGCTCGAATGACGACTGATCGGCCTAACGAGATGTGGGGCGCCGATGGCGCCAAGGTTCAAACCGTCGATGAGGGCCTGGTCTGGATCTTCGCTGCGGTTGATCATTGCGGCGCGACGTGTGTTGGCATCCACGTCACCAAAGTGGGCGACCGCTTTGCCGCACTGGAGCCAATCAGCCAAGGGGTGGACGAGCAGTTCGGATCGGTCGAAGCTGACGCCGGCCGCGGACTGTCCCTGCGAATGGATCACGGCTCGCAGTACAGGTCGGACGATTTCCGCGCCCAGCTCAAGTTCTGGGGGCTTACGCCGAGCTACGCCTTCGTTGCTGAGCAGTAGACCAACGGCGTCGCCGAGCGTTTCAATCGGACCATGAAGGAGCAAGCCATCCACGGACGGCTGTTCAACAACGTTGAAGAAGTTCGTGCTGCCGCCGTCGCGTTGAAGGACCGATACAATCGGGAATCGCGTCTCGAAAAACTGGGCTTCAAGACACCTCTCGAAGCCCGTCAGGCAGCTTGCCGCCTGATCGCAAAATCGTGTCTAAACAACTGGATCCGGTACACCCGGTTTCGCCCCGGGTTGGCCGCAGGCCAGGTTCGCGGGAATCGCGATGTCCATCATTCTGGGATGTGGCAGGTTCAAGGACCGCATGATCTGCACATACTCCGCTCGTGTCTTGCCGGCGAGCCGCGGGTTGAAGCGCTTTTCCTCGCCGATGGACGAAGCCGTCCATCCCTTGTAGTCATGGGCGGGGTAAAGCGTGGTGGCGTCGGGCAGCCGAAACAGGCGATTGACGATGGAATCCCAGGAGCGGCTCGGATCACCGTTCTGGAAATCCGTGCGGCCGCTGCCGCGGATCAACAGCACGTCGCCGGTGAATACCGCCCTGGGACCGCCGTCCTCCAGGACGAAGCTGTACGACTCGTTGGTATGTCCGGGGGTGTAGATTGCCCGCAGGCTCAGGCCGTCGATATCGAGTCGTTCGTCGTCGCGCACGTGGGTGCTGACGCAGAGCGCTTTTGACTGATCGCCCATCACCGTGAGGCAGTGCGTAGCGTCACGCAGATCGCCCAGGGCGGTGACGTGATCGGCATGGGTATGCGTGTCGATAGCCTGGACCAGCCGGAGATCTAGCTCGTTGATCGCCTCGAGATAGCTGCCGAGCTGCTCCTTGACCGGATCGATGATCACGGCCTCACCTCCGCTGCGTGACGCGAGCAGATAGGTGAAGGTGCATGACTGGCTGTCGAAACATTGTCGGAAGATCATGATGGGTCTTCGCGGAATCGTGTGGGTAAATTGCGTTATGAAAACGCCTGATAGCGAATGTGGGAGGGGGTTTTCGAGATTCGGATGTTGCGAAAAAGCTGGCATGATTTCGCGATGGCTACTTCACGCAAACGAAAGCGTCTGTCCGACGCGTACCGCTTCGAAGGACGAGCTATTGTCAAATCTGGTGTACGAGCGATCGGCGGCATGATCAGGCGGCCAGCGGTTGCTGAGCCGGTACGCTATCGATCACCGGGGTTCCGTCCTTGAAGGGAATGCCCTTCAGAAGCTGTTCGAGCTCGTCGACGCCGCGGATGCGGCGCCACGATTTCTCGGCAGACTTGATGAGCTTAAACGCCATGCCGATGAACGTCGCGCGCAACAGGTAGTTGCGAGTGCGCGTAGTGCGATGACGCACCGTTGCGAGCGATCGACTCGATCGGGTTGGTTGTTCTGACGCGCTGTCCGTGTTCTGCAGGAAAGTCGTAGAATGCCAGCAGTTCGTCACGGTCCTTCGTGAGCTTCTGACAGCTTTCAGATATTTGGCCGAATCCGTCGCGACCAACTGATCGAGAGCGACAAGGGCCTCGGCACCCGTTGCGGCGTGCCAGATTGCTGAGCGCGCTGCCTTCGCCCGAGCACGCTTCGATTTGGGCAAGGCGTTCAGTACGTTGCCGATCTTGTGAAACCAGCAACGCTAATGCCGTGTTTGCGGAAAGACTTCCTCGAGGGCGGCCCACCGCCCCATCGCGCCGTCGCCACTGGCCAGCAATGGCCCCGCTTGCAGCCCGCGGGCCTTTAGGTCCAGCAACAGTTCCAGCCACGCATCCTTCGACTCGCGGACCCGTCGGCAATCGCCACGCGCTCCTTCGTTCCATCCGGTTTCACGCCAATGACGACAAGCAGGCACTGACCGTCGGCATCCTCACGGTGCGCGCCGGTATGAATGCCGTCGGCGGCGTCCCATTCGTAGTTGAAGGTTGGAGCGGCAGGGTTTCGTAGGTTAGGCGGACTTCAAGTCATGGTCAACGCGTTTATCGGTCGGACGATGCAAGGCAACGGCGAGCATCCAGAGCTCGTCGGCACCGCCGAGCTTACGGAATCGCTTCTCAGCTTCCAGGAAGCCAGCGGCCGCCCATCGCATCGCCATGTCGACATCACGATAGCGGTCGACCCGGCCGCTGACGCGGCGCACCGCGCCGTTCGGATTCTCGATCAGGTTCATCGTCGCCAGGCTGCGGATCAGCCGCGGCGTCAGGTCCAGGCGGTTGACCGTGAACGTTTCCTCAAGCCCCTCAAGCAGCGAGGCCGCCGCGTCCGGATGGTCGGTCTTCAACCATGCCGCCTGGGC
>JAYFRX010000222.1:0-4882 GCA_040946945.1 Burkholderia sp.
AATCGGCACTTCCTTGCCGCGCTTGTCCCGCAGGCGGGGCCGCTGAACCCGCAGCTTGCGTTGGTCCATCACGATTCGGCCGGGCTGCGAGCCATGCCAGCGCACGTCGCCGGCGGCACGCCCCGCGTGCTTGTCGCCGGCCACTTCGCGAGCAGACACCATCAGCAATTGTTCGACGAGCGCGCGGCCAGCGTTGTACATCAGCGCGTCAACACTGATGCGCGTGTTCTGGATCAGATCGCGCATCGGAAGCCACAACTGTTTGTGCTCGGCAAAGCTGGCGCGCAGGGCCTCGTGCTCCTGTTTGCTGACGACCGTCAGCGGCAACTTGGCGCGACGCCCGGGTTTCTTGGTAGGGCTTCATCTCAGCGGTTCTCCTGTTCTGGAGCTTGATCTTGGAAATCTGATGCTCTCGGATTCCTGCGGGGACCGCCGCCTTCAACCTTCAACTATCTTGGTAACACCGCTCCAGCGACCTGCGCTACCGCTATAGCCAGCATGGCGCTGGGCAAGGTCAAAGCGTTGCTGGACGAGCATCTCGAGACCACGCTGCCCGGCGGCAAGCTGGGACAGGCGCTGGGATATCTCGGCAACCAGTGGCCGAAGCTGTGTCGCTACATTGAGAACGAAGCCTGGCCGATATGCAATAACGCCTGTGAGAATTCGTCGATTCGTCCGTTTGTTCTCGGAAGCAAGCACTGGCTGTTCAGCGACACGGTGGCCGGAGTGAAGGCGAGCCTGAATCCGTACTCGCTGATCGAGACCTGCAAGGCGAACAACGTTGACGTCTATCAGTATCTCATCGACCTGTTCAAGGCGCTGCCGCTCGGGGAAACGGTCGACGACTACGAAGCGCTGCCGCCTTGGAAGCTTGGCAAGCCCGCTCGCAAACCGAAGACCTGATTGTTAGCCGATCGGCCGTCGCGGCGCAAGGAGAGGCATGGATCGCTTACGTATTGCCTGACCTATCCTCGCGCGTCGCCGGTTTTCCTCGAAAATTTTTACTATACAATCCGTAGCATACTAAACACCTAGGCTCGACCAGAATGGGTACCACCATCCGCCATGTTGCCCAAGCGGCAAACGTATCGATCGGCACCGTTTCGCGCGCGCTGAAGAACCAGCCCGGCCTGTCCGAAGCCACCCGCGAGCGCATCGTCGCGGTCGCCGCGCAGCTCGGCTACGACTCGGCGCAGCTGCGACCGCGCATCCGCCGCCTAACCTTCCTGCTGCATCGCCAGCACAACAACTTCGCCGCCACGCCGTTCTTCTCGCACGTGCTGCACGGCGTCGAGGAGGCCTGTCGCGACCGCGGCATTGTGCCGGCGCTGTTGACCGTCGGCCCGCCCGACGACGTGCTGCGCCAGATGCGCCCGCACGCGCCCGACGCGATCGCGGTGGCCGGCTTCATGGAGCCCGAGACGATCGACGCGCTGGCCGCCACCGGCCGCCCGCTGGTGCTGATCGATATGTGGGTTCCGGGGCTGCGTTCGGTGAATATCGACAACATCGCCGGCGCCTCGCAGGCGATGCGGCACCTGTTCGAGAGCGGCCGCAAGCGCATCGCCTTCATCGGCGGATCGCTGGCGCACCACAGCATCGCGCAGCGCGCGCTCGGCTTTCGCCGCGCCTTCTTCGAGGCGGGGCTGCTGTTCGACCCCTCGCTGGAAGTGACCATTGACGCCGGGCTCGACCCCGATACCGGTGCTGCGCGCGCTATGGAACGCATGCTCGAAGCGGGCAGCCTGCGCCCCGACGCGGTGTTCGCCTTCAACGACGCGGCCGCGCTGGCGGCGATGCGCGTGTGCCTGGCGCGCAGGCTGCGGGTGCCCGAAGACGTGGCCTTCGTCGGCTTCGACGACATCCTCGGCGCGGTCCACGCGGCACCGCCGCTGACCACCCTGGCCGTCGACAAGGAAGCGCTGGGCCGCCGCGGCGTCGAGCTGCTGCTGGCCGACGCGCCCGACCAGATCGAAATTCGCCTGCCCGTGCAGTTGATCGAGCGCGCGAGCAGTTTCATGGCGGCGCTCGCGCCGCGCCCCCTCACCCCGGTAATCGCCTCATGACGAACCTTGCCTCGCCGACCGCGCCGGACATGCCGGTGCCGCCCGTCGCGAACTTCCGCGCCGCCGATTTCCTGCTCAAGCACGTGCGGCACACGCTGCACTTCTACGCGCCGACGGTCTACGATCCGACGGGCGGCTTCTTCCATTTCTTCCGCGACGACGGTTCGATCTACGAGCGCAGCACGCGCCACCTGGTCAGCAGCTGCCGCTTCGTTTTCAACTACGCGATGGCCTATCGCCAGTTCGGCGATGCCCAGCATCTCGACTACGTGCGCCATGGCCTGCGCTTCCTGCGCGAGGCGTACTGGGACCCGGTGCTCGAGGGCTACGACTGGGAGCTGGAATGGCGCGACGGCCGCAAGGTCGCCACGCGCGACGGCACTCGCCACTGCTACGGCCTGGCCTTCGTGCTGCTGGCTGGCGCGCATGCGGCAATGGCCGGCGTCGAGGAAGGGCGCGAGCTGGTCGAGCACACCTACGCGCTGATGGAAAAGCGTTTCTGGGATGCCGAGAGCGGCCTCTACAAGGACGACGCGACCGCCGACTGGCATCTCTCGAGCTATCGCGGCCAGAACGTCAACATGCACACCACCGAGGCGCTGCTGGCCGCCTACGAGGCGACCGGCGAGGCGCATTACCTCGACCGCGCCGAGCTGGTGGCGACCAACATCACGCAGCGCCAGGCGGCGCTGTCGCAGAACCTGGTGTGGGAGCACTACCACGCCGACTGGTCGATCGACTGGGAATACAACAAGGAAGACAGCAGCAACATCTTCCGTCCCTGGGGCTTCCAGCCCGGCCACCAGACCGAGTGGGCCAAGCTGCTGCTGATTCTGGAGCGGCACCGCCCGCTCGACTGGCTGCTACCGCGCGCGATCGAGCTGTTCGACGCTGCCTTCGCGCATGCCTGGGACAGCGAGCACGGCGGCCTGGTCTACGGCTTCGGCCCCGACTACACGGTGTGCGACCACGACAAGTATTTCTGGGTGCAAGCCGAGACCTTCGCGGCGGCCGCCCTGCTCGGCGCGCGCACCGGCAGCGAGCGCTTCTGGGACTGCTACGACGAGATCTGGCGCTACAGCTGGCAGCATTTCGTCGACCATCGCTACGGTGCCTGGTACCGCATCCTGACCTGCGACAACCGCAAGTACAGCGACGAGAAGAGCCCCGCCGGCAAGACCGACTACCACACTATGGGTGCCTGCTACGAAGTGCTCAACGCGCGGCCCGGCACCGACGTCACGCTCGGCCAGGCCGTCACGCACCGCAAGGAACACGCATGACGAGCAGCGCCAACTTCCCGCATTTCGTGTCGGCCGGCGACATCCTGACCGACATGGTCCGCCACGGTGCCGCGCAATGGACCTCGGTGCCCGGCGGCGCCGGCTGGAACGTGGCGCGCGCGGTGGCGCGCCTCGGCGTGCCCAGCGCCGCGGTCGGCTCGCTCGGCCAGGACTTCTTCTCCGAGGTGCTGTGGCGCGAGAGCGAGGCGGCCGGCCTCGACATGCGCTTCCTGCAGCGCGTCAATCGTCCGCCGCTGCTGGCCATCGTCCACGAGACGCAGCCGCCCTCCTACTTCTTCATCGGCGAGAACAGCGCGGACCTGGCCTTCGATCCGGCCGTACTGCCCACCGGCTGGGAAGCGCCGCTGCAATGGGCGCACTTCGGCTGCATCAGCCTGGTGCGCGAGCCGCTGGCCGGCACCCTGATCGCGCTGGCCGCCAGCCTGCGCGAGCGAGGCGTGAAGATCAGTTTCGACCCGAACTACCGCAACCTGATGACGGCGGCCTATCGCCCGACGCTGGAGAAGATGGTGAAGCTCGCCGACCTGGTGAAGGTTTCGGACGAGGACCTGCGCCATCTGTTCGCCGGCGGCGAGGCCGAGGCGATCGTCGAGCGGCGCGCGCTGAACCCGACCGCCACGCTGCTGGTCACGCGCGGCGCGAACGCGGCCACGCTATATGCCGGCGATGCGGTGTTCGAGGCGCGGCCGCCGCGCGTCGAGGTGGTCGACACGGTGGGCGCTGGCGATGCCTCGATCGGCGGCCTGCTGGTCAGCCTGATGACCGAGTCACAACGTGCCTGGCCCGAGCATTTGGCCTTCGCGCTGGCTTCCGGCGCCGCCGCTTGCCGCCATACCGGCGCGCATGCGCCGACGCTCGAGGAAGTGAACGCGCTGCTGGCCAGCTGAGCCGGCTCACAGCCCTGATCGCGGGAACGGCCGGAACCGGGTGGTTCCGGCCCCGCTTGTCTCTTTTCCCTGCTGTACCGGATCGGGTTGTTTAGACACGATTTTGCGATCAGGTGGCAAGTGAAAAGAGCGGTGCCTGACGGGCTTCGAGGGGTGTCTTGAAGCTCAGTTTTTCGAGACGCGATTCGCGATTATATCGGTCCTTGACGGCGGTATCCCAAAAATAGTCCTGATTAGTTACTTGACTCCGAAGCAGGCATGAAACGAAGTATCGTTCGCCAGATGCTTACGGAGCCTGCGCCATGCCCATGAACAGAATCCAGTTTCAGGCCGGTCTGTCGATGAAAGAATTTCAGAAGCAGTACGGCAACGAAGCGCAATGCGAGGCCGCGCTGGTCGGGTCTCGCTGGCCCGATGGCTGGGTGTGGCCTCGATACAAGGGCACGCGCTACGCCAGCGCCTACAACGGCCGGCGACTGTGGGAATGCCTGAGCCAGTCCTGCCGGTACCAATGCTCGTCGATCGTCGGAACGATATTCGAGAAGACGAAATTGCCGCTGACGACCTGGTTTCTGGCGATCTACCTGGTGACGCAGAGCAAGAACGCCATCAGCGGACTGGAGCT
>JAYFRX010000223.1:0-4825 GCA_040946945.1 Burkholderia sp.
CGCCGCCGCCATGCTCTGGCCACCGCGGACCATGCGCACGGCTTTCAGCATGAATTCCTGCGTATATCGAGCTCTCGGATTACCCATCTTCCCTTCCTCCTTGCGTGAGTTTTACACACTCAGCAAGCGATCCATTTTTTGCGGGCAAGCTCAAGCCGAAGTTGTTCATGCGCGCGAAGGCCATGTCCGAGGTGCCGATCTGGAAGCGGCACCATCCAGCTTGCGAAGCCCACGAAGGCCGGCATGATCGCGCCGAACACCATAATCAGCCCGTGCATGGTGGCGAGCCGGTTGAAGAACTCGGGCCGCATGATCTGCAGGTCCGGCTCGAACAGCTCGGCGCGGATGCCGAGCGCCATCACGCCGCCCGACAGAAACATGACGAAGAGAACCGCAGGTACAGCGTGCCGATGTCCTTGTGATTCGTCGTGAACAGCCAGCGTCGCCAGCCATGCGGAAGCTCGTGCGCGTGTCCCGCGGTTACGTCGTGTCCAATGCTAGACATGGATGTCTGCTGATCCGTATTCCGATTGACGTCGACCCAGACGACGAACGATCCGTCAGGTAGCTGGCCCGATTTCGACGCGGGGTTCTTCTTTCGCGTCGGCGCCGCCGGTGAGCGTCTGCGGCTTCTTCAGCATGATGCGATCTTTGGCCACGCCAGCCGCCTTCAGCGCGTCGCGCACGACCTGCGCGCGATGCTTGGCGAGTTCGGCATTGGTCGGGGCCGAACCGGTCTTGCCGGGTGTAGCCGGACAGCGCGAGCTTGGCGTTCGGATGCGCGCTGGCATACTGCGCCGCCGCATCGCCCGCCACCTTGGCATCGCCCGGCAGGTCGCTCTGTTGGTATCGAAGTAGATGGTGGCCGGAAGTGCGGTGGCCTGGGCCAAGGCACCCGAGCCGGCATCCGAGGCCGCAGCCGCAACGGGCGTGGCCTGCGTGCCGCCGCCCTCGGGCATCTTGCCGTTGCGCACGTCGGTGACCTGCTTGGGCTGCAGCACGTCGCCGGTATGGTTGCCCCAGGAATTGTGCTCGAAGGTGATCACTGAGGCTAGGTCGACGTCGGCCAGCGAGGCCCAGCTCGGCATCGCGCCCTTGCCGTGCAGCACGATGCTGAGGTGCTCGGCGCTCGGGCCGTTGGCAATTTTGCTGCCGTCGAGCGCCGGGAGCGCGCCCAGGCCCTTGCCGTTGGACTGGTGGCAGGCCGCGCAATTGGCCTTGTAGATTTCCTCGCCATGCGCAATCAGCTCGGCGCTGGTCCAGACCTTGTTCGGGTCGAGCACGGTGGCGGCCGCCTTGGCCTTCTCGTCCTTAACCCAATTGTCGTAGTCCTCGGCCGACACCACTTTCACCACTACCGGCATATAGGCGTGCTCCTTGCCGCACAGCTCGGTGCAGAAGCCCCGATAGGTGCCGACCTTCTCGGCCTTGAACCAGATATCGCGCACGAAGCCCGGGATCGCGTCCTGCTTCACGCCGAAGGCCGGTACGTACCAGGAGTGCACCACGTCGTTGGCGATGGTGATGATGTGAACCTTTTTATCGACCGGCACCACCAGCGGGTTGTCGACTTTCTGCAGGTAAGTATCGCTGATCGGCTGCTGGCTGTTTACCTCGCTGCGCGGGGTGGTCAGCGTCGAAACGAAGCTGATGCCCTCGCCCGGCACCTTCACGTAGTCGTAGCCCCATTTCCACTGGTAAGCCGGTGACCTTCACGGTCAGGTCGGCATTGGTGGTGTCTTTCATCGTCACCACCGATTTGGTGGCCGGCAGGGCCATTAGTACCACGATCACGAACGGCACGATGGTCCAGATGATCTCGACCGTGGTGCTCTCATGGAAATTAGCGGCCTTGTGGCCGCGTGACTTGCGATGGGCTAAAACCGAATAGAACATCACGCCGAACACGCCGACGAAGATCACCGTGCAGAGGATTAGCATCATGGTGTGCAGGTCGTACAGTTCCTGCGCGATCTTCGTGACGGTGGGTTGGAGGTTGATCTCGTTGACGCGGGGGCCGCCCGGGCTGTCGCCGCCGGCCAGTGCCGCACCGGACGGGATGAGTCCGCAGACTGCCAGCAAACTAGCGAGGGCGCGCTTGATTGTTTTCATGGCTTCCTTACCCAAAATTGTGGCTCTCTTGAAAAATGAGTGGGTTACGAGGCGTGCGGATTGATCTTCGAGAAGTTGAGCTTGCCAGCGATCAAAAACAGCACCGTGCGCATGGTCGCGAGGTTGGTGTACCCGCGAGCTTTTCGCTTCGCGGCCTGGAAGAGTCTGTTGATGGGTAAGCGACTCGGCCCGACCGTTTCCCTGTTCGCGCGCGAGTCGAGCATGATGGTGATGGCGTGTCGGAGTCGGTGTAGATCAAGGGAGATTGTGTCCACGATCCATCCAAATCTATCCAGATCTATCCGGTTGAGAGTGTGGGCGGGGTGAGGGGTTTCAGTTTGTCAGCCACATTCCAAGGCAGCAATTCGTCGATGCGAGAGATCTTGTGATCAGCGATTGTGGGTCCGGACGTATTCCAGGTAGGCACGCGGGTTGATCCCGTTGAGCTTGCTCGTCCCGATCAAGCTATCCATCGCGGCGGCCCGCTCGCCCCCACTGTCGGAGCCGACGAACAAATAATTCTCGCGTCCGAGCGCGACACAGCGCAAGGCATTTTCGGGAAGCACGTTGCTTATCTCGGCCCAACCGTCCTCACAGTAGAACGTGAGGGCTGACCAGTGGTTCAGCGAGTAGTTGATCGCCTTGGCGAGCGCGGACTTCGTCGACAGCGTCGTGAGTTTTGCCCTGATCGTCGTTTCGAACTTCACGAGCAACGGCTTGCTCTTCTCCCGCCTCACGCGCAGAGGCTCGTCTGGTGGCTTGCCGCGGATGTCGGCTTCCCATGCTGTAGAGCGCGCCGATCATCTGGAGCAGCTGCTGGGTATCCGCAGTCGGCTTGCGGGCGTGTACATCGTTAGATGTACCTCCTCGCGTGATCCCAGCATGCCGCTTCGTGGATCTCGCCGCTCGCGTACAGTTGATCGAACCCCGAGTAAGCATCGCCCTACACGATGCCGTGGAATACGGCGAGCCGGGTTTGAGGGTGGACGCCTTTGCGATCCGAGGAGAAGTCGAACCATACCGCAGCAGGGTCAGCCGAACCCGAGCGACGATCGTCGCGCACGTAGACCCAGAAGCGGCCGGTCACCGTCTTACCGTTGCCTGGCGCGAGCACCGCGACCGGCGTGTCGTCAACGTGTACCTTGCCCGGAACCAGTGCGTAGCGCTGGATCGCTTCAACGAGCGGCACACAGAGCTCGGCAATCTGCCCGAGCCAGCGGCCTATGCTGCCGCGATCCAGCGTCACTCCGTCGCGTGCCGCAATCTCCGATTGGCGATACAGCGGCTGATGATCAGCGAACTTCAACACCGCAATATTGGCCAGCAAGCTCGGATGCGCGATGCTGTGCTCGATCGGCAGGCTAGGCATCGCGGGCTGTTCGATGTGGCCGCAATCAGGGCAACACAGGTTGTGGGGGATCGTGCGGGTCACTTTAAACGCGACCGCCACGCGGGCGAGTTGCTCGGAGACATCCTCGCCGAGCCACTGCATTGCAGTCGCGCATATGGGGCAAGCCGAATCAGGTGTGAAGTTCGATCTCGTCACGCGGCAAGTGCGGCGGCAGTGGTTCTCGCGTGGGCCCTCGATTGGATGGTCCCTTCGATGCTTTGTCTCGTGGTCCTCGTGCCTCTGCCGCCCCTTGGCCGGCCGTCAGGTCTTCCAGCTGCGCTTCGAGCCTATCGATCTGTCGGGCCAGTTTCTCGGACTTGCTCCCGAAGTACATCCGCCTGAGCTTGTTGATCTGCGCCTTCAGTCGTTCGATCTCGTCGTCGCGTGCGGCAATCTACCGCACCATATTCGCGATCGAGGTCTGTTGCTTGGGCTGCTGCCGGTTTCATGGACACCGAGATAGGGTGGACAATGGAACCGGAGGTAGTAAATGAGAACCAGAAGGCAGTTCAGCAGGGAATTCAAAATCGAGGCGGTGAAGCTGGTTAGGGAGCGTGGCGTGTCGGTTGCGCAGGCGGCTCGGGACCTCGATGTGCATGAGAACGTGTTACGCAAGTGGGTACGCGAACTGGCGGTGGACCCGCAGCAGGCGTTCCCCGGCCACGGATTGATGAAGCCGGAACTGGCCGAGATTGAACGGTTGAAGAAAGAAGTGGCGAAGCTCCGAATGGAGCGCGACATACTAAAAAAAGCCGCAGCCTTCTTCGCCAAGGGGTCGATGTGAAATTCGGCTTCATGGCGAAACACCGGGGTATCTGGCCTGTGAATCTGATGTGCGATGCGCTCGGTGTCTCGCGTAGCGGCTTCTACGCGTGGCTGACCAGGCCGCCCAGCCAACGCAGTCAAGACGACGAGGTTCTTGGCGAGCCGGTCCGGCAAAGCTTCATGGCCAGCGACAGAACCTACGGCGCTTGCCGTGTCTGGCACGACGTGCTGGCTCTTGGCGGCGGTGTCCCATTCGTAGTTGAAGGTTGGGGCGGCAGGGTTTCGTAGGTTAGGCGGACTTCAAGTCATGGTCGACGCGTTTATCGGTCGGACGATGCAAGGCAACGGCGAGCATCCAGAGGTCGTCGGCACCGCCGAGCTTACGGAATCGCTTCTCAGCTTCCAGGAAGCTAGTGGCCGCCCATCGCATCACCATGTCGACATCGCGATAGCGGTCGACCCGGCCGCTGACGCGGCGCACCGCGCCGTTCGGATTCTCGATCAGGTTCGTCGTCGCCAGGCTGCGGATCAGCCGCGGCGTCAGGTCCAGGCGGTTGA
>JAYFRX010000224.1:0-4821 GCA_040946945.1 Burkholderia sp.
CCGGTTCCAAGCACCCCATCCTCGTAGATGCCAATGGCGTTCCCATCAGCGCCATCCTGACCGGCGCGAACCGCAACGACGTCACCCAGTTGCCGCCGCTCGTCGACGCGATTCCCCCGATCCGCGGGGCGCGCGGTCGACCCCTTCAGAGACCTAAGGTCATCTATGCAGATCGTGGTTACGATTCCGATCCGCATCGTCAACGATTGCGCGAACGCGGCATCAAACCGGTGATCGCAAGGTGCCGCACTGAACATGGCAGTGGTCTGGGCAAATTTCGTTGGGTCGTTGAACGGACTCACTCGTGGCTCCACAACTTCCATCGTCTTCGCATACGCTTCGATCGTCGAGCTGACATTCACGAAGCATTCTTCAAGTTCGGCTGCACCCTCGTCTGCTGGAATAGCTTCAGGCGTACCGAGCAGTCTTTTTGAACTGGCCTTTAAGCGACTCGGCCCGACCGTTTCCGCGTTCGCGCGCGCGTCGGGCATGATGGTGATGGCGTGTCGGAGTCGGTGTAGATCAAGGGAGATCGTGGGCACGATACATCCAAATCTACCCGGTTGAGTAGTGTGGGCGGGGTGAGGGGTTTCAGTTTGTCAGCCACATTTCAAGGCAGCAATTCGTCGATGCGAGAGATCTTGTGATCAGCGATGTGGGTCAGGACGTATTTCAGGCAGGCACGCGGGTTGATCCCGTTGAGCTTGCACGTCCCCCGCAAGCTATCCATCGCGGCGACCCGCTCGCCCCCGCTGTCGGAGCCCGGAGCCGACGGCTCGAACAATGGCGCGAACTCGCTCTGGCAGGCATCGCAGCTGGTCTGAAGTCGCGTCAGACCGATCCGTTGCAAGTCAAGCTCAAGGAAGCCGTGCATCGCGTCGGCGAACTGACCATGGAGGTCGAAATGCTGCGCATGGAGCGCGAGCGGCAGGAGCGCCGCCCTTTGATTATTCGGAGCTCGTCGACATGAGCCACACGATCTCCGCAACAGGCAAACCCTTCGGATTGCAGCGGGGTATGCCAGGCGCTCGATTTTCCGCGCTCCGCGATCTATGCCGAGCGCGCCAGGGCGCTCAACAAGGTCACCCCACTTGCCCCTGTCCGACGTGGCCGGAAGCCCAAGGTGCCCGATCACGAGCGGCTCGCAGCCGTTCGCGCCGATCTGACTGGCACGCCGTTCGTCGGCGAAGGGGCGCGCAAGGTCTGGGCACGCTTGCGCATTCAGGACGACATCCGCATGTCCCGCGCCCGTGTTTCGCCGCTGATGCGCGAACACGGCCTGCTTTCGCCCCATCGGCAACCGCAGAAACCGCCCAATGCTCACGATGGTCGAATGACGACTGATCGGCCTAACGAGAGGTGGGGCGCCGATGGCGCCAAGGTTTAAACCGTCGATAAGGGCCTGTCTGGATCTTCGCTGCGGTTGATCATTGCGACGCGGCGTGTGTTGGCATCCACGTCACCAAAGTGGGCGACCGCTTTGCCGCACTGGAGCCAATCAGCCAAGGGGTGCGCGAGCAGTTCAGATCGGTCGACGCTGATGTCAGCCGCGGACTGTCCCTGCGAATGGATCACGGCTCGCAGTACAGGTCGGACGATTTCCGCGCCCCGCTCAAGTTCTGGGGGATTACGCCGAGCCACGCCTTCGTCGCTGAGCCGCAGACCAACGGCGTCGCCGAGCGTTTCAATCGGACCATGAAGGAGCAAGCCATCCACGGACGGCTGTTCCACAACGTTGAAGAAGTTCGTGCTGCCGCAGTCGCGTTTAAGGACCGATACAATCGCAAATGGCGTCTCGAAAAACTGGGCTTTAAGACACCCCTCGAAGCCCGTCAGGCAGCGCTCTTGGCACTTGCCGCCTGACCGCAAAATCGTGTCTAAACAACCCGATCCGGTACACTGGTATCTCCCGTTCCACAGATACTAGCATGCTACGTGAACATAGATTAGTTAACAACAGAACGTAACACTAGCCCGCTTCAAGGAACGAATCCGGGAACTGACCCAACGCGCAGGAGTGGTCTGCATTGAGCAGTTGATGGAACGGCTGACACGCCACCTTACAGTGTGGCGCGGCTACTTCGGCTTCTGTGAGACGCCCAGCACATTACAGCGGCTGGATGAGTGGGTACGACGCCGTGTTCGCTGCGTCTTCTGAAAACAGAAGAAGAACAGCTCCAAACGGTTCCGGGAGTTGACGGCCCGAGGCGTCGATCGGGATCTGGCCGCCCAAACGGGCGACTCCCCGCACGCTGATGGCAACTGAGTAAACACTCCCGCCCTGCAACGCGCGCCCTCACCAATCGCTATCTTGGCTCTCTCGGCCTTCCATCGTTACGCAAATAGCCGGCCAACTGATCCGAACCGCCGTGTACGGCCCTGTAGGCACGGTGGTGTGGGAGGGGTCGGGCCGCGAGGCCTGCCCCTATCCCGATTGGCGGCCGTCAGGCCCCAACTGAAGCCTGACATCAGAGGAAACTATAATAGCGGCCGGTCACAAAACCGGCAGGGGCCTCGCAGCACGACGGCCGCGCGGCGGCGGGCCCGCCCCCCCTTACTCGACGCTATGCACAATCGACCCAGCCTGATTTCCCTGACTTGCGCGCTTGCAGCCGGCAGCCTGCTAGCGGCCTGCTCGTCTGCACCCAAGCCGCTGTACACGCAGGAGCAGTTCGACGCATCGAGCAGCCCATACACGCATACCTTCCACGAAAGTTCGACGGCCACCTGCGAAGCGGCGCGCCGCGCGCTGCTGAGCCAGGGCTACATCACCAACCTGGCCCGGACCGATACGGTCGACGGCAGCAAGAATTTCCAGCCGAACAACGATACCCACGTGGTGATCGAGTTCCACGTGGTTTGCGTCGACGTCGATGCCGATTCGAGCTTGAGCATCGCCTACGTAAACGCGGTGCAGGACCGCTTCACGCTGAAGAAGACCAATACCTCGGCCAGTGTCGGCCTCTCGGTGCTGGGCTCGGTCTCGCTGCCGATCGGCTCGAGCGACGATTCGATGGTGAAGATCGCCAGCGAGACGATCCCCGCCGGCGTGTTCTACGACCGATTCTTCAAACTCGTCGACCACTTCCTGAAGGTCGACCCGGCACGGCACGGCAAGGCCGCCGAGCAGGAACCGGTGGCGCCACTGCCGGAACCGGTCCCGAACACCACGGCGACCGGCGACGACGGCTCGGTGAAACTGAAGACGCCGGCCGTGCCGACGCCGCCCTCGGCACCGATCTCGAGCCTCGCGCCAGTGCCGGTGGCGACCTCTGGCACTGCCGCAATGGCGACCGTGGCACCGGGGGTGCCTCTCAGGCCGGTGGCGTGACGGCCTCTGGCACGGCAGCCCCGGCTGCACAAGCCAGGCCCACGCCATCGAGCGCTGCCACGCCGGCCACCGTGCCGCACAAGGTCGCCGCCGCGGGAGCGAATCTTGCCCCGATGCCAGCCGCTGCCGCGGGCAACAGCAACCAGGCCGTGGTGCCCTCGACCGGCACCTCCGCCGTTGAGAATGGCGGTGCCGCCCAGGCTACCGCGACCCTCACGCGCCGGGCATGAATGCCACGGCCGCCGCCCAGGTGGTGCCGGCCCCGCGCCGGGTCTCGTGAACGGTGACGTCCGTGCCTCATGTCCAGGCCGCGGTACCAGCCGTCACGCACAGCCGCCTCGGCACCTGCCATCTCGACACTAGTCCCCGCAGTTTCGGCAGCTGCCGCGGCCTCGCCTGCTTCGGCCTCCACGCCGAACCATTGAGCCCAACTCTCCTTGTCTGCATGCGTCCTCCTCTCAAGCGACGGACCGCGCTCCCTTGGCAACATCAATCGGCGTTGTTGCCGGCCGCTCGGCTAACGATCAGGTCTTCGGTTTGCAAGCGGGCTTGCCAAGCTTCCAAGGCGGCAGCGCTTCGTAGTCGTCGACCGTTTGCGTGAGCGGCAGCGCCTTGAACAGGTCGATGAGGTACTGATAGACGTCGACGTTGTTCGCCTTGCAGGTCTTGATCAGCGAGTACAGATTCAGGCTCGCCTTCGCTCCGGCCACCGTGTCGCTGAACAGCCAGTTCTTGCTTCCGAGAACAAACGGACGGATCGAATTTCTCACGGCGGTGTCCTATTCGTAGTTGAAAGTTGAAGGTTGGGGCGGCAAGGTCTCGTAGGTTAGGCGGACTTCAAGTCATGGTCAACGCGTTTATCGGTCGGACGATGCAAGGCAACGGCGAGCATCCAGAGGTCGTGTCGGCGCCGCCGAGCTTACGGAATCGCTTCTCAGCTTCCAGGAAGCCAGTGGCCGCCTATCGCATCGCCATGTCGACATCGCGATAGCGATTGACCCGGCCGATGACGCGGCGCACCGCGCCGTTCGGATTCTCGATCAGGTTCGTCGTCGCCAGGCTGCGGATCAGCCGCGGCGTCAGGTCCAGGCGGTTGACCGTGAACGTTTCCTCAAGCCCCTCAAGCAGCGAGGCCGCCCCGTCCGGATGGTCGGTCTTCAACCATGCCGCCTGGGCCTTCAGCCGAGCGAGGCCGTCGTCGGCCGGCAGCTTGTACGCGGCACGCATGACCGAGGCGACCTGCTGTCGGGTCTGCTTCGCCAGCCGTTCAGTCACGTTGCGAATCTTGTGGGTCCGGCACCGCTGGACGTGGGCACGTTCGCCGAACACTGCCTCGATCGCTGAGCGCAGCGCCTTGGACCCATCAATCACGAACAGATAGTCCCGGTCGGTCGCCAGCCCCCGTTCGATCAGGCTATTCAGCAGATCCTTAACGACTTCGGCGTTCTCGCTCGAACCGCTCGCCAGCCCCATCAAATGCTTCTGGGCGT
>JAYFRX010000225.1:0-4821 GCA_040946945.1 Burkholderia sp.
AGGTCCTCCCCGAGGCGCGCGATGTATTCGACTCTAGCATCTTCGGCTTTCCGCGCGCCTACATCACTGCGAGCGATCGCTTCTGCATACCGATGGTTTTAGTCGCCGCGCAGCGGCTTACCTTGTACTTGATGAGCCAGACCGTCTTGTAGCTCACGCCCAGCTGGCGTTTGAGTTCCAGTCCGCTGATGGCGCGTTCTTGCTCTGCGTCACCAGATAGATCGCCAGAAACCAGGTCGTCAGCGGCAATTTCGTCTTCTCGAATATCGTTCCGACGATCGACGAGCATTGGTACCGGCAGGACTGGCTCAGGCATTCCCACAGTCGCCGGCCGTTGTAGGCGCTGGCGTAGCGCGTGCCCTTGCATCGAGGACACACCCAGCCAGCGGGCCAGCGAGACCGGACCAGCGCGGCCTCGCATTGCGCTTCGTTGCCGTACTGCTCCTGAAATTTTTTCATCGACAGACCGGCCTGAAACTGGATTCTGTTCATGGGCATGGCGCACGCTCCGTAAGCATCTGGCGAACGATACATGATTTCATGGCTGCTTCGGAGTCAAGTAACTAATCAGGACTATTTTTGGGACACGGCCCGACTTTGTTCTCGAATCAGCGGAACGGAACACTAGCCGATTGGCCCAAAGGCCGGGTTCCGCGGGGGCAAGGCTCTTTGCGCGTGGCCTGTGAGCCTCCCCGACTCGGCCTGATCCGGATCTGCTCGCGATCCATGACATCAATCGCATCGGGGTCTTGAAATCGCTCCAGCCGGCCCCATTTCGGTGCCCGAAGACACGATTCCCTAGATTCCCCAACTTCCCCAACGGATCCGGCCCAGCCGTCGAGCGAGTGCCGGCGGGCCATGCCGGATCCCTACTTCATTCATCCCCTTTGGCTACAGGAAAACGCAATGGCACATGAAACGATGAGCTTCCAGGCGGAGGTCAAGCAGCTCCTCCATCTGATGATCCATTCGCTGTACAGCAACAAGGAAATCTTCCTTCGCGAACTGGTGTCGAACGCGTCCGACGCGGCCGACAAGCTCCGTTTCGAGGCGCTGGAAAACAGTGCCCTCTACAAGAACGATCCGAACCTGCGGATCCGCATCGGCTACGACAAAGCCGCGCGTACCGTCACGATCGCCGACAACGGCATCGGCATGAGCCGCGACGAGACGATCGCCAACCTGGGCACCATCGCGCGCTCGGGCACCAAGGAATTCTTCTCCAAGCTGTCGGGCGATCAGCAGCGCGACGCGGCGCTGATCGGCCAGTTCGGCGTGGGTTTCTACTCGGGCTTCATCGTTGCCGACCGCATCACGGTCGAGACGCGCCGCGCCGGCGCGCCGGCCTCGGAAGGTGTGCGCTGGGAAAGCGCGGGCGAGGGCGACTTCACGGTTGACGCGATCGAGCGCGCGCAGCGCGGCACCACCATCACCCTGCACCTGCGCGAGGGCGAGGACGAGCTGCTCTCGTCCTACAAGCTTAAGTCGATCATCCGCAAGTACTCGGACCACGTCGGCCTGCCGATCCTGATGAAGGCGGAAGAGTGGGACCAGGAAAAGGGCGAGATGGTCGAGAAGGACGAGGACGAGACCATCAACCAGGCCAGCGCGCTCTGGACCCGCTCCAAGCAGGACATCAGCGACGAGCAGTACAAGCAGTTCTACCAGCACGTCGCGCATGACCACCAGGAACCGCTGGCCTGGATCCACAACCGCGTGGAAGGACGCAGCGAATACACACAGCTGCTCTACGTGCCGGCGCACGCGCCTTTCGACATGTGGAACCGCGACTACCGGGGCGGCCTGAAGCTGTACGTGAAGCGCGTGTTCATCATGGACGACGCCGAGCAGCTGCTGCCGCAGTACCTGCGTTTCGTGAAAGGCATCGTCGACTCGGCCGACCTGCCGCTCAACGTGTCGCGCGAGATCCTGCAGGAAAGCCGTGACGTGCGCACCATCCGCGACAGCGTGACCAAGCGCACGCTGTCGATGTTGGAAGAGCTCGCAAACGCCGAGGACGACGCCGGCAAGGACAAGTACAAAACCTTCTGGACCGAGTTCGGCCAAGTGCTGAAAGAAGGCGTGGGCGAGGACAACACCAACCGCGAGCGCGTCGCCAAGCTGCTGCGCTTCGCCTCGACGCAAGGCGAGACGGTCGAGCAGAACGTCTCGCTGGCTGACTACGTCTCGCGCATGAAGCCCGAGCAGAGCAAAATCTACTACGTCACGGCCGACACCTGGCAGGCCGCCACCCACAGCCCGCATCTAGAGGTGTTCCGCAAGAAGGGCGTCGAGGTGCTGCTGCTGACCGATCGCGTCGACGAGTGGATGCTGTCCTACCTGAAGGAGTTCGACGGCAAGCCGCTGGCCAGCGTGGCGCGCGGCGACCTAGATCTCGGCGCGCTCGACGACGAGGAGAAGAAGGCGCAGGAGGAAACCAGCGAGGCCATGAAGCCGGTGGTCGAGAAGATCAAGGAAACGCTCGGCGACAAGGTCAAGGAAGTGCGTGTGACCTTCCGCCTGACCGATTCGCCCTCCTGCCTGGTGGCCGACGACAACGACATGAGCGGCTACCTGCAGCGCATGTTGAAGGCGGCCGGCCAGCAGGCGCCGGCGATGCAGCCGATCCTCGAGGTCAACCCCCAGCATCCGCTGATCAAGCAGATGAAGCCCGAAGGCGCCGACTTCGCCGACTGGTGCCACCTGCTGCTCGACCAGGCGCTGCTGGCCGAGGGCGGCGCGCTGGAAGACCCGGCCGCCTTCGTCAAGCGATCCAACGCGCTGCTGCTGTCGCGCGCCGCGTGACACGGCTGCGCTTCGACGCGGCCGACGCACAGTGGCGCGTGGTGCCGCGTCCCGGCCTCGGTGCCGCGCTCCGCGATTGGCTAACGCGCGGCGGTTCGCTGACGGCGCACCTGGCCACGCTCGGCGCGGTCAGCGTGCGCGTCACGCGCGAGGCCGTGGCGACGCCCTGGGCCGACGAGTTGGCCGTGCTGGCGACCGTGCTGCGCCAGGCGTGCTGGGTGCGCGAGGTAGTGCTCAGCGTCGACGGCGAGCCCTGCGTCGCCGCGCACAGCCTCACGCCACTCGGCGCGAGCCGCGGCGTGTGGCAGGCGATCCGCTGGCTGCACACGCGGCCGCTCGCCGAGCTGCTCTACAACGATGCGCGGGTTTCTCGCTCGGCCCTGGTGAGTCAGTGCCTAATCGCCGGCCATCCGCTCCACCTGCTGGCGGCGCGGGCCTTGCCCGAGGGCGAGCTGGTACCGCATGCGTTCGCCGCGCGCCGCTCGGTGTTCGAGCTGCACGGCACGCCGCTGATGGTCAGCGAGTGCATGCTGCCGGCGCTGTGGCAGCGCGTGGGCGGAGCCTGACGCCGCCGCCGGTCCTGGTCGCATGAGCGAGAGGCCACGCAGGCACCCGGCCTGGCGCTCAAGCGCAGCTTTCCTCCGGTGGTGGACGGAACACGCGCGCGCTGATCCTCTGTAGCCTGCCCGGCGAGGTCTCGCTGGCGCAGAGCCACTATTACGCGCATCCGCAGAACCGTTTCTGGCACCTGTTCGGCGAGGTGCTTGACGCCGAGCTGGTCACCCTCGACTACACGCAGCGGCTGCAAACCCTTCAGCAGCACCGCATCGGCCTGTGGGACGTGGTGGCCGAGGCCACCCGCATCGGCAGCCTCGACAGCCGGATCCGCGACCACGCCAGCAACGATCTCGTCACCCTGGTGAAGAGCCTGCCGAGGCTCGCGGCGATCGCCTTCAACGGCGGCACGGCGGCCAGGCTCGGCAAACGCACGCGCTGGGCGAACACGGCACCGCCTACGCGCTGCTCAGGCTGCCGTCGAGCAGCCCCGCCTACTCGGCTGCTCCCCTATGCGGACAAGCTGCTGCAATGGCGCGCGCTGGCCGCCTTTTTGTCCTGGTACGAAGCCGCGCATCGACGCACGGCGGATTCAGCTAGGGGTTTCCGCATGAAGGCCCCTGTCAGGCAAGGCGGAGAATGGACTTACGCACATCGATGTCCCACTCGGCGAGGTTACGGATGTTCTTCAGGCTGACTCTCTTCGGTCGCCGCTGTTGCTCCATGCGCGCCAGGCTCAGCCTGATCTTGCGCACGCACGCGAGATTTTGGGCTGCGGCTTTGTGGCGCGTCTGCTGGGCAGCTTCACCCCACGATACGTCGGGCACCCAATGGAGTTATTCTCGATCCCCCAGTGTGTGCGGGCCAGCCGCGATATTTTGACGGCCTTCATCGGCCTGGAACTGATGAGGCAGGTCTGCTGCATGGTGGTCTGATCGCCGATCTGCCGCGTGCGCGCCATCATCGCGATCCGCTGGATACCCGGTCAGTGTTGTCCCATCTCCGAGAGCCATTGAACGTCCTTGCTCACCCGACACACGCGGGTTTCGATACGTCCGCGCCCTTTGTCATGGGTGGCGTGATCCCAGTACCGACGCCTCAGCCCGCCAGCCTGAACCGAAGCAAACCATTCACGAATGGCTGTCCGCCAGCATAGGCTGGTTGTCCTTGACCACCAGAACATAGTCCGCGCTGAACGCCACAATCATTTGGGCGATCCCGCTCTGCGCGCCCATCGCGTCGATCGTCACGATCGCTCCCGACAGGTCGAGTGCCTCTAGCAGGCCATTGAAGTATCCGTCGTTGATGCGCTTAGAGGCCAGTTCAAAACTAAACCTGATTAGTTACTTGACGCATAGGAATTTCAAAACGCCAGAGGAGGCGGGCGATCTGCGCAGAAGTTCGCTGGACGGGTAGTGGTGCCGTCGGTGGGCAAGGTTTCCGGCAACGTCACGCGATTTT
>JAYFRX010000226.1:0-4791 GCA_040946945.1 Burkholderia sp.
TGGATGGCTGGCTACGGCGACGCTTGCGCTGCCTCCTATGGCGGCAAGCCAAGCATCGCCATCGCCGCCAATCACTGCTGCGTCGACAGGGGCTCACGGAGGATCGCGCTCGACGCTCGGCCCGCAGCGGACAAGGTCCGTGGTGGAATGCCGGGGCTAGCCATATGAACGCGGCCTTCCCAAAGCGCTGGTTTGACGCCTTGGGGCTGGTCTCGCTGCTAGATACTCAGCAGCGCCTCCAGCGTTGTTCATGAACCGCCCTATGCGGAACCGCACGTACGGTGGTGTGAGAAGGCGACGGGGGCAACCCCGTCCCCTACTCGATGTTTTCTGAGACGACCCCTAGCTGGCCGCTTCCTCTGCGTTCTCTGCTGTGGCGTACTCGGACAGCGGCAACACTCCGCCGCCGACTTCCTCGCCGCTTTCCAACAGGCGCAACCGCCAGCCACCGCCAAGGTCGGCGTGGCGCGGGTCGATCTGGTAGCTGTATTCGTTGATCATTGGCGGTAAACTTCCTTACGATTGCCGATGCGTATAACGAGGATGCGCAAAGCGCCGTCATCGATGCTGGCGATGATTCGCCAATCCCCAACGCGGTATTTCCAAAAGGCTCCCAACTTGGAGCCTTTGAGGGCTTCGCCAATGCTGCGCGGATCGTCGAGCTGGGCAACACGGCCATGCAAAAAAGCGAGAATACGGTGGGCAGTCTGCGGGTCGATCTTGCCTAGCTCGCGCTCGGAGGCTGGGTCGAGTTCAACCTTCCATGCCATAGCGTTTCATCACTTCTTCGAGTGGCACGGTTTGGGTCTTGCCTGCGCGAATGTCGATCAGGCGCTGCTCTGCGAGGTACAAATCTTCGAGGTCGTCCAAGTGCTCAAGGATGGCTTCGCGGGCATAGAAAGTCTTGGTGCGCCCGGTGGCCTGTGCCAGTGCTTCAAGGCGGTTTTCCACTTCGGCGGGTAGTCGGATGGCAAGCATTTTTAGCTCCTGTTCTGAAAATGATATACAAGTATATCATCACTGCCGAGAAACGCTAGAGACTCATCCCCGGCGAGTTGTCACGCTCGATCTTCTGCGCCTTGGCCTGCTCCGGCTGGCGTACCGGCTCCCGGCCTTCCAGCTTCTCCCACTGCTGCCGGTACTTGCCAAGGTCAGCGGCTTGCCGGTCGCCTGCGGCGCTGTAGGCATAGCGGGCGGTGCGCTGCGCGGAGTCGTTCCAGTCGCGCCCCTCGTCCTTCTGGCGGGTGGCCGGGGCGCACTGGCGGATAGCGCCCTCGATGGCGGCTTGATCGTGGCCGGTGACACGCATCCGCACGGCAATCATGGAATCCACGCGGGACAAGTCCACCTCGCCGCCGCGCTGCCGCTTGAGCACATCGCGGTAATGCCGCTGATAGGTGTAACGGCTCGCTTTTGAGAACGGCCTGGCTCGCATTCAGCGCACTTTTCGGCTCAGATTAAGTGCAACCAGCCGATGTGACCGGCTCACAATAAGTGCGACTGAGCTTGCCATCAGTGACGCCGGCTCGCATTCCATCGCTGCGGGCTCACGCTTTCTGCACGTGAATTTGGGGTGAGGCCGAAGGCCGAGGGGCGTAAGCCGGGTGGGGAGCGCGAAGCGCGGGCGAAGGCCGTAGGAGCCGGCGGGGGCGTAGCCCCCAAGAGGCGGTGCAGCCTTTCCTTCGGCATGGCGGTGCGAGTTATCCACGGCGCGGGCCAGGTTGCTACTTGTTTTTAAATATTTGAAAACCTATTTGTAGCAAGCTACTTGTAGGAGCTGTGGAAAAGCCAGGAAAGCTAGGATGCGCGCTGGTTTGCGGCCTGTCGAAAAGCCTCATGCGGGACAGATTGCACGCGACAGCGGGACAGATTACACGTGGATAAGTGGCGTAATCAACAGGCTTTTTGTGGACAACTTCACGTTTTGCCGCCAATGAGACGGTTGGCCAGGCTCGCTTACCGCTTGGATAGCTTGGCCCCGTTCGTATGGGCAATGTGCAGCTCGCACGGCGTTAGCACCAGCCCAATGGGCGCTTCCTGGATGTGCCCCTGGGCGGGAGGGTAGAACAGTAGAACCTCTTTCAGGCGCGCACGAAACCGCTTCTTGAAGTCACGTAACCCTTGATCGGTGTCTGGGTAGCTGGCTCCAAACTGAGACTTCAACCCGACCCAAGGGACGAAAGCGGATTGACGGCCCGACCGGCGCAGGACGAACCTGCGATAGGTCAACCAGGTGTAAATATCCATCGCCAAGGGCGACTTGCTCAACGAGTGAAAGACGCGCATGTCGATGGAAACTGGCGCGGCCATGATCTCCCGATAGAAGCCCTCGGACAGCTCTAGAGAGCTTCCCCAAAGCCCGCGCTGCTCGGAAGCCTTGGGGTGCCAAAACACATGCGACGACTCGAAAATCATCAGGCGGGCTGACAAATCGCCCTCGCGGTCGCCGGTGTATTCCACGGAAATCACAGACTTGAACAGCCGCAAGGCTTGCTCACGAAATCGGGCAATGTCGCGGCCGTTGTTGTGCAGCTTGAGACGTTCCAGGAACTCGCTTTGCGAATGCCCCAAGGAAAGAACGCGCGCCTTTTTCATCACGGCCTCGCTGCATATCCAAGCGAGGATCACGCGGGGAATCGAGCCGCAGGGGATGCCATGCCGGCGACTCGTTGGCGCAACTGAGAGGGTCAGGCGGCCAGTGTCGCGGGTGTACAGCGTCCCGGCCGGCAACTTCGGGTCGGTATGGGGCAGGGGTGGCTTGCGCGAGCGTGCGGCCCATGTAGCCAAGAGCGCCGGCCGCCTTGGCTTCCTCTTGCTCGATTTCAAGGGCGTCCTCGATCAACTGGCGGTGACGTGGCGAGAGTTTCGTCGTCCACGGCTTGCGCAACACTCGTATCTTTTTTTCTGGAAATAAATCAGGATCCGGGGGATGTCCTGGTTTTTTCTTGTCTGGTTCTGCCATGCGACACCTCTCTTTTTTTGGCCTCTAAAGTTACAAAATACCATTTAATGATTTCCGTATTTATGTAAAAGTAACTCGCGCACTTCATCGGCTATCTTGGTGCCACGCATGGCGCACTGGGCCTTGATTGCACGGTGCAAGCTCTCTGGCACATCAATGGTTAGGCGCTTCATCGCCTCGGGTGCATCAGCGGCGGCGCGACTTTCCACCCACGCATCGGCGGCCGGCGCGGCCGGCTTGTTGGTTGGCTTGACGCCAATCGAAACTTTCTTTGTGCTCATCGTGTGCACTCCATCAGCTCGGCCACTACTGCCTCAATCTCGGCCGCTGCCGGTCCCCCTGCATCAATTTCATGCACAGCCTTGCCCTGGGCCACCGCCTCGGCAAAAACCACCCGCTGCGTGATGCTCGCCACCAGTACGGGCACCGGATAGGCGGCCAGGGCTTCGCCCACATCGCGCCCAATCGCAGTATTAGCGATTTTACGATTAACCACAAAAGCGGATTTAAGCCCCTCCTTGTACACACGCGCCTCGTCGATGAGCTTCACCACTTCATCAGCGGCCCAAATGTCGTATGTGCTTGGCTGCACGGGGATCAGAACAACATCGGCGGCCATGATGGCCGACCGGGCCAAGTCAGTAACGCGGGGCGGCCCCGTCGATGACGATGTGGTCGTATCCGTGGCCAATCTGGCCGATTTCCTTGTGTACGGTCGGCCTTGGCAATCCGACCACAGAAAAGAGCGGTTCCCCTTGCCGTGCTGCCGCCCAATCCAAAGCGCTGCCCTGGGGATCGGCGTCGATCAGCAACACACGTGCTCCGGTTCGTGCAAGGCTGGCCGCCAAGTTCACGGCGATGGTGGTTTTTCCTACCCCGCCCTTCTGATTCAGAAGTCCAATAATCATGCTTCCACCTTTTCTGTTTTTACTTTTATGTAATTTTACGACTAATCGTAAAATAGCGCAAGCGTAATTGCTGGTTTTGGTGTTCTTCCCATAGCGTCCTGAAAGCCCGTTCGTCGGCACCCGGTTCGGGGTCTACCTGCTCCAGCAGCCAGGCCACGCCGGCCGCTGTCGCCTTGTCATGGTCGACATGGCTTTCATCAAGGGCTGTGTAGATGTTCCCCTGCCTGGTGGTCACTTCCCACGCCTGGCTGTCATGCGTGCGGCACACGGCATAGGCAAAGTAATCAGCTTTAGCGTCCATTTCGTCATGGGCGGCTTGCAGCGGCGAAGCGGTGGCACGCGATAGGTCGTCATGTTGTTGTGGCCTCTGTGGTCTTGGTCAGGGCGCGGTAAAGGGTGGCTCGGTGAACGCCCAGCAGCGCGGCCGCTTGGCCTGCTGTGTGGCCGTCTTTGTCGATCAAGCAGCGGGCGTGCTCGATCTGCTCGGGCGAAAGGGAAGGGCGGCGGCCAAATTGCACGCCGCGTTGCTTGGCCGCCTGGCGGCCTGTCCTGGTACGGTCGATGATTAGGGAACGCTCGAACTCGGCAATGCCGGCAAACACCGTCAACACCATGCGACCGGCGGGCGTGGTGGTGTCGGCCCACGGCTCGGCCAAGCTGCGCAGGCCCGCACCCTTGGCATGCATCTGTTCGGCAATGTCCAGTAGATCGCGGGTATTGCGCGCCAAGCGGTCTAACCCGGTCACGGTCACAACGTCACCGGGTCGCAGGTGGTCGAGCATCCGGGCAAGCTCAGTCCAGAACCGCGGCGCACCGGGAGTCGATGGCTTACTGGTGGAGCAGTTCAAGGACTGGCTGAAGACACACTGGCCTAGCGTGAAGGCGGCGTTGCTGGACGGACGGTACATGCCTGCGGCGGTG
>JAYFRX010000227.1:0-4768 GCA_040946945.1 Burkholderia sp.
TCGTACATCAGCGCGTCAACACTGATGCGCGTGTTCTGGATCAGATCGCGCATCGGAAGCCACAACTGTTCGTGCTCGGCAAAGCTGGCGCGCAGGGCCTCGTGCTCCTGTTTGCTGACGACCGTCACCGGCAACTTGGCGCGACGCCCGGGTTTCTTGGTAGGCTTCATCTCGGCGGTTCTCCTGTTCTGGAGCTTGGTCTTGGAAACCCGATTCTCTCGGATTCCTGCGGGAACCGCCGCCTTCAACCTTCAACTATTTTCCTGATTAGTTACTTGAATCCGAGACCATCAACACAAGGCGCGGATGAGGTTTTGTCGTAACGGCGACTCGAAGCAGGCGCGGCGCCATCGCGGGCAAATCGAAACGGCGGTTGAAACCGTAGGCGAATTCAGCGAGATAGCGATGGGCATATTGGGCGTGATCGATAGCGTGGTACGTGCCCTTGAGGGCCGTTTTCAGGTTGCCGAGCATCGTGTTGACCCAGCGGAACTCGGGGCGCTGCGCGGCCTGACGGCCACCGCCCGTGACATGGCGCTCATGACTGGCAGCCTTTTGCGTCACGCCGTCGAAACACCACAGGCCATCGGAAACGACGCACACGGTGGGCATCAGGCTGCTGGCCGCCCAGACCTCAAGGGCCGCTTTGGTAAAGCCCGGCACGGGCGAGAGCCGCATGAACAGAGGACGGCCATCGTCAGAGGTCTGCACGGCCGATACAAACGGCGTCTTGCCGCGGGCGCGCCCGCCCAGCCTTACCGCCGGAGCGTTCCCCGCCCAGATACGCGTCGTCGACCTCGACCCATTCGTCGAGCCGGCGTCGCTCTTCGCGCAGCCACATGGTCTCCAGCAACTTGTGCTTGATGAGCCAGACCGTCTTGTAGCTCACGCCCAGCTCGCGTTTGAGCGTAGGTGCCGGCGTAGCGCGTGCCCTTGCATCGAGGGCACACCCAGCGATCGGGCCAGCGAGACTCGACCAGCGCGGCCTCGCATTGCGCTTCGTTGCCGTACTACTCCTGAAATTCTTTCATCGACAGACCGGCCTAAAACTGGATTCTGTTCATGGGCATGGCGCACGCTCCGTAAGCATCTGGCGAACGATACTTCGTTTCATGCCTGCTTCGGAGTCAAGTAAGTAATCAGGAAAATAGTTGAAGGTTGAAGGCGGCGGTTCCCGCAGGAATCCGAGAGAATCGGGTTTCCAAGACCAAGCTCCAGAACAGGAGAACCGCCGAGGTGAAGCCTACCAAGAAACCCGGGCGTCGCGCCAAGTTGCCGCTGACGGTCGTCGGCAAACAGGAGCACGAGGCCCTGCGCGCCAGCTTTGCCGAGCACGAACAGTTGTAGCTTCCGATGCGCGATCTGATCCAGAACACGCGCATCAGTGTTGACGCGCTGATGTACGACGCTGGCCGCGCGCTCGTCGAACAATTGCTGATGGTGTCTGCTCGCGAGGTGGCCGGCGACAAGCACGCGGGGCGTGCCGCCGCCGACGTGCGCTGGCATGGCTCGCAGCCCGGCCGAATCGTGATGGACGAACGCAAGCTGCGGGTTCAGCGGCCCCGGCTGCGGGACAAGCGCGGCAAGGAAGTGCCAATTCCCGCCTACACGCAGCTGCGCGACGACGAACGGCTCACGCAGCGCATGTACGACATCATGGTCAGCGGCGTGTCGACCCAAAAGTATGACGAGGTGTTGCCTGAAATGGCGCACACCGTCGGCATCTCGAAGAGCAGCGTCTCGCGCGAGTTCGTGAAGGCGAGCAAAAAGAAGCTTGACGGGCTGATGGAGCGGCGCTTCGAGGATCACGACATCCTAGCCATCTACCTGGACGGTATCATCGCCGATGGGTGCCATATCCTCACCCCGATTGGCGTCGAGAGCGACGCCCAGAAGCATTTGATGGGGCTGGCGAGCGGTTCGAGCGAGAACGCCGAAGTCGTTAAGGACCTGCTGAATAGCCTGATCGAACGCCGGCTGGCGACCGACCGGGACTATCTGTTCGTGATTGATGGGTCCAAGGCGCTGCGCTCGGCGATCGAGGCAGTGTTCGGCGAACGTGCCCACGTCCAGCGGTGCCGGACCCACAAGATTCGCAACGTGACCGAACGGCTGGCGAAGCAGACCCGACAGCAGGTCGCCTCGGTCATGCGTGCCGCGTACAAGCTGCCGGCCGACGACGGCCTCGCTCGGCTGAAGGCCCAGGCGGCATGGTTGAAGACCGACCATCCGGACGCGGCGGCCTCGCTGCTTGAGGGGCTTGAGGAAACGTTCACGGTCAACCGCCTGGACCTGACGCCGCGGCTGATCCGCAGCCTGGCGACGACGAACCTGATCGAGAATCCGAACGGTGCGGTGCGCCGCGTCAGCGGCCGGGTCGACCGCTATCGCGATGTCGACATGGCGATGCGATGGGCGGCCACTGGCTTCCTGGAAGCTGAGAAGCGATTCCGTAAGCTTGGCGGTGCCGACGAGCTCTGGATGCTCGCCGTTGCCTTGCATCGTCCGACCGATAAACGCGTTGACCATGACTTGAAGTCCGCCTAACCTACGAAACCCTGCCGCCCCAACCTTCAACTACGAATGGGACACCGCCTTCCGCTGTCAACACGATGCTCAGGCAACCTGAAAACGGCCCTCAAGGGCACGTGCTACGCTATCGATCACGCCAAATATGCCCATTGCTATCTCGCTGAATTCGCCTACCGTTTCAACCGCCGTTTCGATTTGCCCGCGATGGTGCCGCGCCTGCTTCGGGCTGCCGTTACGACAAGACCTCATCCGCGCCTTGTGTTGATGGTCTCGGAGTCAAGTAACTAATCAGGTCGCTTTTTTCCGCCTCTCCATCCTTCAAGCCAGTGCGCCCCTATGCGCACTAGTGCTCGCGTGCCTGCCGCGCTGACCGTCTTCGCCCTCCGTCAAGCCTCGTCTGTTGTTGAGCGTCGCCAGCGGTGGCGCGAACTCCATCGTTTCTGCCGTACCCACACGATCCCCCCTGGAACCTCCCTATGACAGACAAGCTGATCATTTTCGACACGACCTTGCGTGACGGCGAACAATCGCCCGGCGTGTCGATGACGAAGGAAGAAAAGATCCGTATCGCCAAGCAGCTCGAACGGATGAAGGTCGACATGATCGAAGCCGGCTTCGCGGCCAGCTCGAACGGCGATTTCGACGCGATCAACACCATCGCCGGGCTAGTCAAGGACAGTACGATCTGCTCGCTGGCCCGCGCCAACGACAAGGACATCCAGCGGGCCGCCGATGCGTTGAAGCCCGCCAACAGCTTCCGGATCCACACCTTCATCGCCACCTCACCGCTACACATGGAGAAGAAGCTGCGCATGACGCCGGACCAGGTGTTCGAGCAGGCGCGGCTGGCAGTGCGCTTCGCGCGCAAGTTCACCGACAACGTCGAGTTCTCGCCGGAAGACGGCAGCCGCTCCGACATGGACTTCCTCTGCCGCGTGTTGGAAGCCGTGATCGCGGAGGGCGCGACCACCATCAACATCGCCGACACGGTCGGCTACAGCGTGCCGGATCTGTACGGCAACCTGGTCAAGACGCTGCGCGAGCGAATCCCGAACTCGGACAAGGCGATTTTTTCGGTGCACTGCCACAACGATCTCGGCATGGCCGTGGCCAACTCGCTGGCCGGCGTGCAGATCGGCGGCGCGCGCCAGGTCGAGTGCACCATCAACGGTCTCGGCGAGCGTGCCGGCAATACTTCGCTCGAGGAGATCGTGATGGCGGTGAAGACGCGCAAGGACTATTTCGGCCTCGACGTCGGGCTCGACACCACGCAGATCGTGCCGGCCTCGAAGCTGGTCTCGCAGATCACCGGCTTCGTGGTGCAGTCGAACAAGGCGGTGGTGGGCGCGAACGCCTTCGCCCACGCTTCGGGCATCCACCAGGACGGCGTGCTGAAGGCGCGCGATACCTACGAGATCATGCGCGCGGAAGACGTGGGTTGGACCGCCAACAAGATCGTGCTGGGCAAGCTCTCGGGCCGAAACGCGTTCAAGCAGCGCCTGCAGGAGCTGGGTGTCTCGCTCGACAGCGAAACCGAGCTGAACGCCGCCTTCATGCGCTTCAAAGACCTGGCCGACCGCAAGGCCGAGATCTTCAACGAGGACATCATCGCAATCGTCTCCGAAGAAGCGGCCGTGGTCGAACGCGAGCACTACAAGTTCGTGTCGCTGTCGCAGCGCTCAGAAACCGGCGAGCAGCCGCAGGCCAAGGTGGTGTTCTCGATTGATGGCGGCGAGGTGACAGGTGAGGCACGCGGCAACGGCCCCGTCGATGCGACGCTGAACGCGATCGAGACGGAAGTCGGCAGCGGCTCGGAGCTGATGCTGTACTCGGTCAACGCGATCACCACTGGCACCCAGGCGCAGGGCGAGGTGACCGTGCGCTTGTCGAAGAGCGGGCGCATCGTCAACGGCGTCGGCACCGACCCGAACATCGTCGCGGCCTCGGCCAAAGCCTACCTGTCGGCGCTCAACAAACTGCACTCGGACGTCGACAAGCTCAACCCGCAATGCTCCTGATCCCGACCGGCCGGTCTGCCTGGCCGGCGATCGGCATGAAAGGCCCCGCGCGGCCCGAAGGCCGGCGGAGCGTTTTGCTGTTCTGGGCCGCGCTTAGAGGCCAGTTCAAAAACCAATGAGGGGCTGTTTACTTTCTCGGCAAGCTGTTAACCTTGGATGTCTGAACAACGGAACCCAAGGGATGGAAGCGCCAATCATTGATGACGAATTGTGGACAC
>JAYFRX010000228.1:0-4762 GCA_040946945.1 Burkholderia sp.
CTCGGGCTTCCTTCGGATTCGCAGTCGCCCGCGACACCCTTGCCTCTGGCTAACACTTCCCCTTGCTGGGCGTGTAGAGGACTTTCACCTCCAAGTGAGTGCGCCCTGCCGGGCGCACGAAAAAACGCCCCCCCCCCCGAGGGGGGAGGGCGGCTCTCGCGATGCCGGTATGATGGCCGGCGGTAGCGTCCTCAGCCGCCGCGGCGCATCAGGTCGAAGAACTCTGAATTGCTCTTGGTCTGGCGGATCTTGTCGAGCAGGAATTCCATCGACTCGACTTCGTCCATGTCGTGGATGAACTTGCGCAGCACCCAGATCTTCTGGAGGATGTCCGGCTTGATCAGCATTTCCTCGCGGCGCGTGCCCGACTTGTTCAGGTTGATCGACGGATAGACGCGCTTTTCTGCGAGACGGCGCTCGAGGTGAACTTCCATGTTGCCGGTGCCCTTGAATTCTTCGTAGATCACGTCGTCCATGCGGCTCCCGGTTTCGATCAGGGCCGTGCCGATAATGGTCAGCGAACCGCCTTCCTCGATGTTGCGCGCCGCGCCGAAGAAGCGCTTCGGGCGCTGCAGCGCGTTGGCGTCGACACCGCCCGTGAGCACCTTGCCCGAGGCCGGGATCACGGTGTTGTAGGCGCGCGCCAGGCGCGTGATTGAGTCCAGCAGGATCACCACGTCGTGCTTCATTTCGACCAGGCGCTTGGCCTTCTCGATCACCATTTCGGCGACCTGCACGTGACGCGTGGCCGGTTCGTCGAAGGTCGAGGCGATCACTTCGCCCGCCACCGAACGCTGCATTTCAGTCACTTCCTCGGGGCGCTCATCGATCAGCAGCACGAACAGGATCACGTCCGGGTGGTTCTGCTTGATGGCGTGCGCGATGTGCTGGAGCATGACCGTCTTGCCCGACTTCGGCGAGGCCACCAGCAGGCCGCGCTGGCCCTTGCCGATCGGCGCGATCATGTCGATAATGCGGCCCGTGACATTTTCCTCGCCGCGCATTTCGCGCTCGAGCGAAAGCGGCTTGTTCGGGTGCAGCGGCGTGAGGTTCTCGAACATGATCTTGTGTTTCGAAGCCTCGGGCGGCTGCCCGTTTACCTTGTCGACCTTGACCAGCGCGAAGTAGCGCTCGCCGTCCTTCGGCGTGCGGACTTCACCTTCGATGGTGTCGCCAGTGTGCAGGTTGAAGCGGCGAATCTGCGACGGGCTGATATAGATGTCGTCCGTGCTCGCGAGGTAGGACATTTCCGGCGAGCGCAGGAAGCCGAAGCCGTCCGGCAGCACTTCGAGCGTGCCGTCGCCGAAGATCGTCTCTCCCGTCTTGGCTCGCTTTTTTAGAATGGCGAACATCAACTCCTGCTTGCGCAGGCGGTTCGCGTTTTCGATCTCCAGACCATTGGCCATTTCGATCAATTCGGAGACGTGCAGAGACTTGAGCTCGGATAAGTGCATACGGAGAACCCGCCAGGGAGGAGATGCTACGAAAGATATAGGGAGGAGGGTGAGCGGAATCGCTCAGAGATTTTTACGTCGGATGCCGACGTCGAAGGCTCTCTTGAAAAATGAGTGGATTACGAGGCATGCGGATAGATCTTCGAGAAGCGGAGCTTGCCAGCGATCAAAAACCGCACTATACGCATGGTTGGTGTGTGTACCCTCTCCCACGCGCCTTTTTATTGGCGGCCCCTGGAAGAGCCCGTTGATGGCTTCCAGGAAGCCGTTGGTCTGACGCGTCTGGGGGCAGGCCACGGTGCCGTCGAAATGGCTACCGATCATGCGGGCGACTTCCTTCATCGGATCGACCTTCGAGCGCATGACGTTCGTGCATCACTGCTCGAGCATTTCGCTGACGATGTTGACCTGCTTGCGATCGAGAATCTCCCGAAGTCGCTCGCGATAGAGCCACGCGCGGGCGGTTCGCTTGGTCGTGACGTTCGCGATCAGGCTATCCAGATCGGCGCGTTGTACGACCGTCAGTCGGTCTCGATCCTTCAACAGTGACCAGCCCAATCTTTTTAGGTTCAGATCGGTTTGCTGCTCGCTTCGTCGCATTTGGTCGACGGCTTTCGACGCATGGGTGACGACGTGGAACTTGTCGACGGTGATGCGGGCATGCGGCAATCGCGTCTCGACGCCCTTGATGAACGCGGGCGACATGTTGATGCTGACCAACGTGATCTGCTCAAGCCCCCGCCATGTTCGCGCGACCCTCGGCGAACGCTTCGATCGTGGCGGCATCCTTGCCTCCAGTCACGAACACGAGCTTGCGCTCGATCGCCTCAGCCACGAGCGTCAGGTAGTGGTGGACGCGCGCTTGTAGGACGTCTGGTCGACGGCAACGCTCGTCATGTCCGACAGATCGATGGCGGCAAGTGCGAGCTCGACGTAGCGCTTGCAAGTGGCGTGCACCCGGCGCCAGGACTCGCCGACCGTGCGGGCTACCGCTGCGAAAGACATCTGCTGGGCGAGCATCGGCGCCATCGCCTTGAACAGCAGCGTAAAGCCTTTGACTTGCCGGCCCAATCGGATTCGACGAGCGCCATGCGGCCGTCAGTCAGCTTGACGTGAGGTGTGCGTACTTCTAGGTAGCAGTCCGTGCTGGAAGACGTTCAGGTGGCGATAGCGCTTGACGACGGTGTCGTGCACACGATGGTCGCCAACGATCTCAGGGTGCGGGAAGCGGCTGCCGGCAACGAAATCGATGTTGATCGTGAATCGCTTGGCAGTTGCATCGAAGTCGACGTCATTCACAAACCACGGATCGCTGATACCCAAGGCCGATTCGAACAGTTAGCTATGCATGACTCCCCTTCGTTCCCGTGCAATATAGTACCCACTCGAAATCCAACAGCGGCGATTCTAGCACACGCCGCCCGCGCTTTGCCGTTCGGCATATCGAGTAGGGGACGGGGTTGCCCCCCGTCGCCCTCTCCACCACCGTACGTGCGGTTCCGCATACGGCGGTTCATAAACAACGCCGGAGGCGCTGCCGGGTGTCCAGCAGCGAGACCAAGCCCCAAGACGTCAAACCAGCGTTTCGGGAAGGCCGCGTTCATATCGCTCGCCCCTGCATTCCACCACGGACCCTGTCTGTTGCGAGCTGAGCGCCGAGTGCGGGGTCCGCCGTGAGCCCCTGGCGACGCAGCATAGTAGTTCGGCGTTGGCTGTGCTTCGCTTGCCGCCACAAGAGGCAGCGCAAGCGCCGACGTAGCCAGCCGTCCAGTTCCTCCAGCAGCCCTTCGTCTGTGTGTAATGGAAGTAGTTGATCCATCCGCGAAGCACTGGGTTCAGCGCCTCAATCGTATGACTCAGACTCCTTCCCCGCCCTTTACGCATCAGTTCCTTCACACGCGCTGTCAGCCGTTTGATGCTTTCGGGCGCAATGCGCAGCCACGCCTAACGATGCACATTGTCAGACTGTAGCCGAGAAACTTGCGTGTCCAGTGCCGAGCACACGCGCTTTTCGACTCGTTAATTTGCAGCTTCAGTCGTTTCTCCAGAAACGTCGTCATCTGCATCAACAGCCGCTCACCCGCCGCCTTGCTTCGGGCATAGATGTTGCAGTCGTCCGCGTAGCAACAGAACGCATGATCTCGCCGCTCCAGTTCCCGGTCCCAGTCCGTCGCAGGATGTGTTCTACAGCAGCGGCAAGAGCGGCCCGCCTTGCGGCGTTCCCTCCCGGCGCGCTGGCGCCACCCCGTCACGCACCAGGCCCGCTTCCAGATAGCGCCGGATCAGCTTGAGCGCCCGGACGTCCCATTCCCTTGCCGGGCCACCCGCGCCATCAGGATGTCGTGGTTGACCCTGTCAAAGAACTTCGACAAGTCGATGTCCACCACCCATCGACGGCCTTCTTGCACGTACCGCTGTGCCGCCAGCCCCCCCCTGCTGTGCGCTGCCCTGCGGCCTAAAGCCGTAGCGCGACTCGGAGAATCCAGGCTCGAAGATCGGTTGGAGTACCTGGTGCAGCGCCTGCTGAATCAGCCGGTCCAGCACCGTCGGGATGCCCAGTGTCTTTACCCCGCCCGCAGACTTGGGTATATCCACCACTCGCACCGCTTGATACGCCAGCCACAAGTTGCTGCGATCAACCACCGCCTCCATCAGCGATGGTTCCTCCGCTTTCCTTTGCCCGGTAGCCGACGAGCCAGCCTCAGCACCACGCGCGCCATCCCCAAGGTTCCGCCACGGCTCCTGTCTCATGGCCCCGCTCTCACGGGGGTGTCCCAAAAATAGTCCTGATTAGTTACTTGACTCCGAAGCAGACATGAAATCAAGTATCGTTCGCCAGGTGCTTACGGAGCGTGCGCTATGCCCATGAACAGAATCCAGTTTCAGGCTGGTCTGTCGATGAAAGAATTTCAGGAGCAGTACGGCAACGAAGCGCAATGCGAGGCCGCGCTGGTCGGGTCTCGCTGGCCCGATGGCTGGGTGTGCCCTCGATACAAGGGCACGCGCTACGCCAGCGCCTACAACGGCCGGCGACTGTGGGAATGCATGAGCCAGGCCTGCCGGTACCAATGCTCGTCGATCGTCCGAACGATATTCGAGAAGACGAAATTGCCGCTGACGACCTGGTTTCTGGCGATCTACCTGGTGACGCAGAGCAAGAACGCCATCAGCGGACTGGAGCTCAAACGCCAGCTGGGCGTGAGCTAGAAGACGGTCTGGCTCATCAAGCACAAGTTGCTGGAGACCATGTGGCTGCGCGAAGAGCGACGCCGGCTCGACGAACGGGTCGAGGTCGACGACGCGTATCT
>JAYFRX010000229.1:0-4740 GCA_040946945.1 Burkholderia sp.
GCGCTCGGCCCACAATGGACAAGGTCCATGGTGGAACGCTGGGGCCAGCCACATGAACACGGCCTTCCCGAAACGCTTCTTCGACGTCTTGGGGCTGGTTTCGGTGCTGGATACTCAGCAGCGCCTCTAGCGTTGTCCATGAACCGCCCCGCCGTATGCGGAACCGCACGTACGGTGGTGTGAGAGGGCGACGGGGGGGGGGTAATCCCGTCCCCTACTCGATACCGGCTCCTCACGGTGCAAATTCGGTAAGCAGGTCGGTTGGGCCAGTCCCCAGGGCTTCCGCATGAAGAGGTCTCGCGTGCGTGCGCAAGATAACGCTGAACCTGGTGCGCATGGAACAACAGCGGCGACCGAAGAGGGTCAGCCTAAAATGAAAAACATCCGTAACCTCGCCGCGTGGGACGTCGATGGGCGTGAGTCCATTCTCCGCCTTGCCTGACAAGGGCCTTCATGCGGAAGCCCTAGCGCGGCAGCGCTAACCGCCCCCAGTGGATGAAAAACCGGATAAGCAGCCGGATAAGATTTCAGAAGTCGATTTCAGAAGTCGGTCATAGGGGCTAATCTAATCAAGGAGATAGCCATAAAAATGCTTGTGATGATCGACAACTACGATTCTTTTACCTACAATCTGGTCCAGTACTTTGGTGAACTCGGCGAAGACGTGTGGACCTATCGCAACGACGAGATCACGCTTGCGCAGATCGCCGAGCTAAATCCCGGGGCGATCTGCCTGTCGCCGGGCCCGAGCAACCCGCAGCACGCGGGCATCACGCTCGAGGTGCTGCGCGAGTTCGCCGGCAAGAAGCCGATCCTCGGCGTGTGCCTCGGCCACCAGGCGATCGGCGAGGCCTTCGGTGGCCGCGTGATCCGCGCCAAGACCATCATGCATGGCAAGGTGAGCCGCATCGAGACCGACGGCCGCGGCGTCTTCGCCGACCTGCCGAGGCACTTCGACGTGACACGCTATCACTCGCTAGCGATCGAGCGCGAGACGCTGCCCGATTGCCTGGAGATTTCAGCCTGGACTAAGGACGGCGAAATCATGGGCGTGCGCCACAAGACGCTGCCGATCGAGGGCGTGCAGTTCCACCCCGAATCGCTCCTCTCCGAGCACGGCCACGCTCAGCTGCAGAACTTCCTGAAACAGGCGCGCGCGAGCGCGGGCCAGCCGGAATGAGCGATGATGCCATGACGATTACACCGCAGGAAGCGCTGCAGCGCACGATCGAGCACCGCGAGATCTTCCACGATGAAATGCTGCACCTGATGCGGATGATCATGCGGGGCGACATGTCGCCGGTGATGGCCGCCGCGATCCTCACCGGCCTACGCGTGAAGAAGGAGACGATCGGTGAGATCGCCGCGGCTGCCACCGTGATGCGCGAATTCGCGCATCACGTCGAGGTGGCTGACAACTCGAACTTCGTCGATATCGTCGGCACCGGTGGCGACGGCTCGAACACCTTCAACATCTCGACCGCGACCATGTTCGTGTCCGCCGCGGCCGGCGCGAAGGTGGCCAAGCACGGCAACCGCAGCGTCTCGAGCAAGTCCGGCAGCGCCGACGTGCTCGACGCGCTCGGCGTCAACATCGACCTCGCCCCCGAGCAGGTGGTGGCCTCGATCGAGGCCACCGGGATGGGCTTCATGTACGCGCCGAACCATCATCCGGCGATGAAGAACATCGCACCGGTGCGTCGCGAGCTCGGCGTGCGGACCCTGTTCAACATCCTCGGGCCGCTGCTCAACCCGGCCAGCGCGCCCAACCAGCTGATGGGCGTGTTCCACCCCGACCTGGTTGGCATCCAGGTATGCGTGATGCAGCGGCTCGGTGCCGAGCACGTGCTGGTGGTCTACGGTAAGGACGGCATGGACGAGGTCTCGCTCGGCGCGGTTACCCTGGTGGGGGAGCTGCGCGACGGCAAGGTCACCGAATACGAGATCCATCCCGAGGATTTCGGCCTGCAGATGGTCTCGAACCGCACGCTGAAGGTCGAGAATGCCGAAGAGTCGCGCGTGATGCTGCTCGAGGCGCTCGACAACAAGCCCGGCGTGGCGCGCGAGATCGTCACGCTGAACGCGAGCACCGCGCTCTACGCGGCCAATGTCACGCCCTCGATCGCCGAGGGCATCGGCCTCGCGCGCGAAGTCATCGCCAGCGGCGCGGCGCGCGCCAAGGTCGACGAACTGGTACGCTTCACCAGTCAGTTTTCGCGCTGAACCCACACACGTGCCGACCGGCCAGCCGGTCGGCCAATCTATCCGGATCCCGGTCCGAAACCCATTCCGTCGGATTTGCCATGAGTGACATCCTCAACCGAATCATTGGCGTCAAGCGCGAGGAAATCGCCGCCGCCCTGGAAAGCAGGCCGCTCGAAGCCCTCAGGCTGGAGGCCGAAACCCGCGATCTGCGCGACTTTGTCGGCGCGCTGCGCGCCAAGCACGCGGCCGGCCAGTCCGCCGTGATCGGAGAGGTGAAGAAGGCCAGCCCCTCCAAGGGCGTGCTGCGCGAGCATTTCGTGCCGGCCGAGATCGCCGCCTCGTATGTGCGGCATGGCGCGGCCTGCCTGTCGGTGCTGACCGACGAGCGGTTCTTCCAGGGCAGCGCGCGCTACCTCAAGGAGGTTCGCGCGGCCTGCACGCTGCCGGTGCTGCGCAAGGACTTCATCGTCGATCCCTACCAGGTGCTCGAAGCGCGTGCGATGGGTGCCGACGCGATCCTGCTGATCGCCGCCGCGCTTGACACACCGCAGATGCAGGACCTCGAGGCCTATGCGGACTCGCTGAACCTGGCGGTGCTGGTCGAGGTCCACGACCGCGACGAGATGAACGAGGCGCTGACGCTGAAGACGCCGCTGATCGGCATCAACAACCGCAACCTGCGCACCTTCGAAACCACCATCGAGACCACGCTCGGCATGCTGGACATGGTGCCAGCCGATCGCATCGTGGTGACTGAATCGGTCATCCTGTCGCGCGCCGACGTGGAACGCATGAAGGCGGCCAACGTGCACAGCTTCCTGGTCGGCGAGGCCTGCATGCGCGCCGAGCAACCGGGCAAGGAACTCGCCCGGATGTTCTTCTGACGCGCATCGCAATGGCCATCGAAACCGAAATCAAGCTGGCCCGGCCGGCGCGCAGCGCGCTCGACGCCTACGCCGGCGCGGCGGGCCGCGAGATCCATCTCGCCAACGTCCACTACGACACGTCCGATCTCGCGCTGGCACGGGCCAAGAGCGCCGTGCGCCTTGCGCCGCAGAGCTGGCTGCCGCAGAAGACCTTCAAGACGGTCGACTCGGCCGAACAAGGCTTGCATATGCGCCACGAGTGGGAACTGCCGTTAGCCGGCGATGCACTGGAAATCGACGCGCTGCTGACCGCCTGCGACGTGCCGGCTTCCGCCGCCGTCGCGCTGTTCCGCACCGATTTCGCGCGCACGCTCTGGCGCATCGTTCGCGACGGCAGCACCGTCGAAGCCGGGCTCGACCTCGGCGAAAACATTGCCGAGATGGATGGCGAAACGCGTCGCACGCCGATCCGCGAGATCGAACTCGAACTGATCGACGGCGACGAGGCCGTGCTGCACACGCTCGTGAACGAGCTCAAGGCCGCGCTGCAGGGCCTCGCGCCCGACGACCAGAGCAAGGCGCAGCGCGGCTATCGCCTGAGCGCGGCCTGAGGCCATGGCGAACCGTTTCGCTGCCCGCGCCAAGCCGGGCATCGCCGCTCAGGCCTCGCTGTTCGACGAACCGGCCACGCCGGCGCTCACGCCTGTCAACACGGAAACCGCTACAATCGCGGCAGATCTCGGCACCGGCCCGGCACTGGCGGCGCTGCCGCTCGAGGCGCAGCTCGAGGCCCTGCCCGCGGCATGGCGCGAATTGCTCTCGCCCTTCGTCTCCAGCGACGCCTATGCTCCACTGTGCCGCTTCGTCGACGCCGAGCGCGCGGCCGGCAAGACGATCTACCCGACCGACGTGTTCCGCGCGCTGCGCCTGACCTCCCCCGACGAAGTCCGCGTCGTGATCCTCGGCCAGGACCCGTATTACGGCGACGATCGCGGCACGCCGCAGGCGCACGGCCTGGCCTTCTCGGTGCCGCCGGCGGTGCGCCCGCCGCCCTCGCTGCGCAATATTTTCAAGGAAATCGCCGAGAACTTCGGGCACGACACGCCGAAGCACGGCTGTCTCGATTCCTGGGCGCGCCAGGGCGTGCTTCTGCTCAATACCGTGCTGACGGTCGAGCAAGGCGCGGCCGCGAGCCACGCGAAACGCGGCTGGGAGCCCTGCACCGATAAGCTGATCTGCGAGCTGGCGCGCCGTCATCGTGAGCTGGTCTTCATGCTGTGGGGCGCGCACGCGCAGGCCAAGCGTGCCCTCTTCGATATCAGCGCGCATTGCGTGCTCGAGTCGCCGCATCCCTCGCCGCTGTCCGCGCACCGCGGCTTCCTCGGCAACCGGCACTTCGCGCTGGCCAATGACTACCTGGCCAAACACGGCAAGGCACCGATCGACTGGCGGCTGTCCGACGAGGACGTCACGCTGGCCTGAAGCCCGGCTCCGCACGATCCGCACATTCCAAACGAAACAGCCTGACCGGCCTATGCCGACCGGGCTTAATGAGATGGTCACCCCCACCCTACATGCGGGTAACGCGGTAGGGTGTTTTCTTTTTGGAGGACCATCATGCAGAACGTAACGCTGGTTGGCATTGATCTGGGCAAGCACTCGTTTCACC
>JAYFRX010000230.1:0-4739 GCA_040946945.1 Burkholderia sp.
GCCGCGTTCGCGCAATCGTTGACGATGCGGATCGGAATCGTAACCACGATCGGCATAGATGACCTTGGGTCTCTGAAGTGGTCGGCCGCGCGCGCCGCGGATCGGGGGAATCGCGTCGACGAGCGGCAGCAACTGGGTGACGTCGTTGTGGTTCGCGCCGGTCAGGATGGCGCTGATGGGAACGCCATTGGCATCTACGAGGATGGGGTGCTTGGAACCGGGTCGCGCGCGATCCGTGGCGTTCGGGCCAGTTTTTCGCCCGTCCCAACAGTTCGTACCGACGAGGAATCGACGGCAGCGTATGAAAGATCGATCTGCCCGGCCTCGCGCAACGTGTCGAGCAGCAGTTCGTGCCGTCGATCCCATACTCCTGCTTTGCGCCAGTCGTTCGGTCGTCGCCAGCAGGTCGGGCCGGAGCCAGAGCCCAATACGGTTGGCAGATGGTTCCATCGCAGACCGGTTTTCAACACGAACAGGATGCCATTCAACGCGGCCCGATCGGATACGCGTGGGCGACCAGGATGCTCTTTGCGCCGGGGCTTGGTCGGCGGCAGTAACGGTTCGCTCAGTGTCCACAATTCGTCATCAACGATTGGCGCTTCCATCCCTTGGATTCCGTTGTTCAGACATCCAAGGCTAACAGCTTGCCGAGAAAGTAAACAGCCCCTCATTGGTTTGTGAACTGGCCTCTAAGGTGACATTTTGAGTGTCTCTCTACCAGTGCAGCGGACTCGTGCGATGCACGGTCCGCCTGCTCGTTATGAATCGTGGTCTTGTTGGTGCCGGCCGGCTGTGCGCGAGGACTGCTGCCCGTCATGTGGCGACGCGGCACGCAGTTTACTGCGTGTCGTCGGCCCAGGTTTTGGCGGCGCGTACCGCGCGCTGCCAGCAGGCCAGCGCCGTGCTGACCTGCTCGGCCGGCAGCGACGGCGAGAAGCGCGTGTCGAGTGGCCACTGGCTGCGCACCTCGTCGAGGTTCTGCCAGTAGCCGATCGCCAGGCCCGCCAGGTAGGCCGCGCCGAGCGCGGTGGTCTCGGTGATCTGCGGGCGCACCGCGTCCACGCCGAGCAGGTCCGCCTGGAACTGCATCAGCAGGTTGTTGGCGCTCGCGCCGCCGTCCACCCGCAGCTCGCCGATGCTGATGCCCGAATCGGCTTCCATCGCCGCCAGCACGTCGAGCGACTGGTAGGCGATCGAGTCAAGTGCCGCGCGCGCCAGGTGGGCATCGCTGGTGCCGCGCGTGACGCCGAACAGCGAGCCGCGCGCGCGGGCGTTCCAGTGCGGCGCGCCCAGGCCGGCGAAGGCCGGCACTAGGTAGACGCCGTCGGTATGCGGCACGCTGGCCGCCAGCTTCTCGATCTCGCCGGCCGACTTGATGATGCCCAGTCCGTCGCGCAGCCACTGTACCACCGCGCCGGCGATGAAGATGCTGCCTTCCAGCGCGTAGTCGACCCGATCGCCGACCTGCCAGGCGATGGTGGTCACCAAGTTGTTCTTTGACTCGATCGACTTGTCGCCGGTGTTCATCATCAGGAAGCAGCCGGTGCCGTAGGTGTTCTTCACCATCCCTGATCTGGTGCACATCTGGCCAAACAGGGCCGCCTGCTGGTCGCCCGCGATGCCGGCCAGCGGCAGCTTGGAGGCGAACACGGTGGTCTTGGTGTGGCCGTAGATCTCGGAGGAGGCACGCACCTCGGGCAGCATGCTGCGCGGAATGTCGAGCGCGGCCAGCAGCTCGTCGTCCCACTGGCGCGTGTGGATGTTGAACAGCATGGTGCGCGAGGCGTTGGTCATGTCGGTGACGTGCAGCTCGTGCTTGGTGAAGTTCCAGACCAGCCAGCTGTCGACGGTGCCGAACGCGAGCCGGCCCTGGCGCGCCTTCTCGCGCGCGCCCTCGACGTTGTCGAGGGTCCAGCGGATCTTGGTACCGGAGAAGTAGGAGTCGATCGGTAGGCCGGTCTTGGCGCGCACCATCGCTTCCAGTCCGTCGGCCTTGAGCGAGTCGCAGAAGTCGGCGGTGCGGCGATCCTGCCACACGATCGCGTTGTAGATCGGCTGGCCGGTCTCGCGATCCCAGACGATGGTGGTCTCGCGCTGGTTGGTGATGCCGAGCGCGGCGAGCGCGGTGCCGTTCAGGCCCACGCGAGTGACGGCCTCGACGGCGACGCCGGCCTGGGTCGACCAGATTTCCTGGGGATGGTGCTCCACCCAGCCCGGGCGCGGATAGATCTGCTCGAACTTCTTCTGGGCGATCGATACGACATTGCCCTGGCGATCGAACAGCATCGCGCGCGAGCTCGTCGTGCCCTGGTCGAGTGCGAGGATGTATTGATCCTGCATCTGTCTCATCTCCATTCGGTACGTAATTGTGATTCGCGCGGCCTTCGCGGCGGCGCGCGCTGCTCTCGATCCCGCACGGCGGGCCGAGGCCCGCTGTGCGTTTCTACCTTCGGTGCAACTTCGTCTGTTTCGTTACCGTCAGTGCGCGACGCATCGCGCGGCGGGTTCGGCCACTGAGGCCTCTGTCTGGCCGCCTTGCGCAAACCAGGCATCGAGCGCCGCGGTGACCGCCTCCAGCGTGCCGGGCGCGACATGCAGGCCCAGCTTCGAGCGGCGCCACAGCACGTCGTTGGCGCAGGTCGCCCATTCGCTGTCGCGCAGGTAGCGCAGTTCGGCTTCGTAAATGCCCGGTACGATTTCGGTGCCGAGCCCGGCCAGCGAGGTGGCGCCGGCGACGATACGTTCGGCGCCGGGTGCCGTAGGCTCGCGCATAACGGCGCGCCAGCGCGGCCGGCAGCCAGGCATGGCGTTTCGTGAAGGCCTCGGCGAACGGCGCGAAGCGCGCGCCGGCGATATCGCCGCCCGGCAGCGGCTGGCCGGCGGTCCAGGCCGCGCTGCCCGAGCCAAGCGCCTCGACCAGCATGCCGGCCGCGTCCTCGGCCAGCTTACGGAAGGTGGTGATCTTGCCGCCGAACACCGACAGCAGCGGCGCGCCCTGGCCGTCGTCCATCTCGAGCTCGTAGTCGCGCGTGACGGCCGAGGTGTTGTCGGCGTTCTCGTCCTCGAGCAGCGGGCGCACGCCGGAATAGGTCCAGCGCACATCGTAGGCCGGCGAGATCTTTTGCTTGAAGTAGCAGTTGATCGAGTCGCAGAGATACTGCGTCTCGTTGCGGTCGATCGCTACCCTCGAGGGATCATCGTGAAATCCTGCTCGTAGGGGATTGCGAAGATGATCCGCTTGTCGGGATTCTGGAAGATGTAGGCGTGGTCGTGATCGAACAGGCGGCGCGTGACGATATGACTGCCCTTCACCAACCGCGTGCTGTGGCGCGCGTCGCGGCCCAGCGCGCGCAGCACCGAGCCGACCCAGGGGCCGGCCGCGTTGGCGATCGCGCGGGCGCGCACCTCGCGGCTCGAACCGTCGGCGAGCTGCAGGGTGGCGACCCATTCGCCGTTCTCACGCCGCGCCGCGTTCAGGCGCGTGCGCGTCAGGATCTCGGCGCGGCGCTCGCGTGCGTCGAGCGCGTTGAGCACCACTAGGCGGGCGTCGTCGACCCAGCCGTCCGAGTAGACGAAGCCACGCCGGATCGAATCGACCAGCGGCGCGCCGGCCGCGTGGCGGGCCATGGTGATGCCGCGCGAGCCCGGCAGCAGTTCGCGCTTGGCGAGGTGGTCGTAGAGGAACAGGCCGATGCGGATCAGCCAGGCCGGGCGCAGGTTCGGCATGTGCGGCATGACGAAGCGCAGCGGCCAGATGATGTGGGGCGCGGCGCGCAGCAGCGTCTCGCGCTCCTGCAGGGCCTTGCGGACCAGCCCGAATTCCTTGTATTCGAGATAGCGCAGGCCGCCGTGGATCAGCTTGGTACTGGACGAGGAGGTGTGCGAGGCCAGGTCGTCCTGCTCACAAAGGAGCACGGACAGGCCGCGTCCGGCCGCGTCGCGCGCGATGCCCGCGCCATTGATGCCGCCACCGATCACGAGCACGTCGTACCGAGTCTGTTCGCTCACTGCTGCCCTCTGTCTTGAATCGAACTAAAATTTTTCCTGATTAGTTACTTGACTCCGAGACCATCAACACACGGCGAGGATGAGGTTTTGTCATAACGGCGGCCCGAAGCAGGCGCGGCGCCATCGCCGGCAAATCGAAACGGAGGTTGAAACGGTAGGCGAAGTCAGCGAGATAGCGATGGGCATATTGGGCGTGATCGATAGCGTGGTACGTGCCCTTGAGGGCCGTTTTTAGGTTGCCGAGCATCGTGTTGACCCAGCGGAACTCGAGGGCGCTGCGCCGCCTGACGGCCACCGCCGGTGACATGGCGCTCATGATTGGCAGCCTTTTTCGTCACGCCGTCGAAACACCACAGGCCATCGGAAACGACGCACGCGGTAGGCATCAGGCTTGTTGGCCGCCCAGACCTCAAGGGCCGCTTTGGTAAAGCCTGGCACGGGCGAGAGCCGCATGAACAGAGGGCGGCCGCCATCGTCAGATGGTCTGCACGGCCGCTACAAACGACGTCTTGCCGCGGGCGCGCCACGCCAAGCCTTAGAGGTCAGTTCAAAAATACTACTCGGTACGCCTGAAGATGTTCCAGCAGACGAGGGCGCAACCGAATTTCAAGGTAAGCCGCTGCGCGGCGACTAAAACCGTCGGTATGCAGAAGCGATCGCTCGCAGTGATGTAGGCGCGCGGAAAGCCGAAGATGCTAGAGTCGAATACATCGCGCGCATCGGGGAGGACC
>JAYFRX010000231.1:0-4729 GCA_040946945.1 Burkholderia sp.
CCGTGCGTGGCGCTCGGCCCACAATGGACAAGGTCCATGGTGGAACGCTGGGGCCAGCCACATGAACACGGCCTTCCCGAAACGCTTCTTCGACGTCTTGGGGCTGGTTTCGGTGCTGGATACTCAGCAGCGCCTCCAGCGTTGTCCATGAACGCCCGTATGCGGAACCGCACGTACGGTGGTGTGAGAGGGCGACGGGGGTAACCCCGTCCCCTACTCGATATGCGCGGTCATGCGCGGTTCAGTAGGAGAGCCGGTCGAGCCTGATTTCCTGCAAGGATGGTGGTGGCGATCTCCTCGATCGACTTGTGCGTCGACGACAGCCAGCTGATCCCCTCGCGCCGCATCATCGCCTCGGCCTCGTTGATCTCGTAGCGGCAGTTCTCGGGCGAGGCGTACTTGCTGCCCAGACGCCGCTCGTTGCGGATCTCCGAGAGCCGCTGCGGGTTGATCGACAGCCCGAACAGTTTCTCGCGATGCTTCGAGAGCTCGCCGGGCAGCTTGCCGCGCTCGAAATCCTCGGGGATCAGCGGATAGTTTGCCGCCTTCACGCCGTACTGCATCGCCAGGTAGAGGCTGGTCGGCGTCTTGCCACTGCGCGACACGCCCACCAGGATCACGTCGGCCTCGGCTAGGTTGCGGTTGGACTGGCCGTCGTCGTGCGCGAGCGAGAAGTTGATGGCCTCGATCCGCGTCTTGTATTTCTCAGTATTGGCGTTCTGGTGGCCGCGGCCCATCGCATGCGTCGACTTCAGTTGCAATTCCTGCTCGAGCGGCTCGACGAAGCGCTGGAACATATCGAGCACTAGCGCATTCGAGCGCTTGACGATCTCGTTGGACTCGCTGTCGACCAGGGTGGTGAACACGATGATCGGCCGGCGGCCCTCAAGCTGCGCCGCGTCGTTGATCTTCTGCACCGCCAGGTACGCCTTGTCGGTCGAGTCGACGAAGGGCACGCGCACATGCCGGAATTTCCGGTCGAACTGGGACAGGATCGAACGCGCGAAGGTTTCGGCGGTGATCCCGGGGCCGTCGGAGACGATGAAAACAGTAGGAAGCGTGAAGAATCGGGGAGACAAGTATGCCGCGGTGGGGCGGCTTCGAGCGAGCCGGAAGCGACCATTGTAGCAGGGCCTCGATGCCGTGTTTCCGACCCGGCGAGGCCGCCGCCGGCCCGTTTTGAGGCGGCGATCGAAGCCGGTTCGTCACAGCGGCGGGCCGGCAGGGTAGAATGGCGGCCGACCTGTTGGATAATCCGTTGCGAAAAGACGTCGCGTTCCCGTATTTTTTCGATGATGGTTTTAGTTTCAGGCAAATATAGCGATTTATCTGCTATTTCGTCATTCTGTCGAGCTTTTTTACAAGCTGCGCCGGTCATCGCGACCGCTTATCCAACAGGTCGTGCGATGCGCTTCACCGCTTCCTACCGGCGGCCGCGCCCGAGCCCAATCGCCCGATCGTGAATTTTTTTTCACCCTTAGGGGCTTGTATGACTAACGCAGCAAACGTCGCAAAGGACCAGGCGTATGTAATTCCGTTCGAGCAGTTGCGGATGACCGATGTCGAGATCGCCGGGGGCAAGAATGCTTCTCTCGGCGAGATGGTCAGCCAGCTTTCCGAAGCTGGCGTTCGCGTACCCACGGGTTTCGCGACCACGGCGCTGGCTTTCCGCGACTTCCTCGCCCACAACGATCTCACCGAACGTATCGCGAAACGCCTCGAGTCGCTCGATATTGACGACATCGAGGCGCTCGCCGTCGCGGGTGCCGAGATTCGCAAGTGGGTCGTCGACGCGCCTCTGCAGCCGCGTCTCGAAGCTGAAATCCGTGAACAGTTTGTGGTGCTCTGCCAGAGCTTGCCCGAGGAACTGTCGTTCGCGGTCCGTTCCTCGGCCACCGCGGAAGACCTTCCCGACGCTTTGTTCGCCGGTCAGCAAGAGTCCTACCTCAACGCGGTGGGGATCGAGGACGTGCTCGACCGCATGACGCACGTGTTCGCCTCGCTCTACAACGATCGAGCGATCTCCTATCGCGTCCATAAGGGCTTCACGCATGCCGAGGCCGCGCTGTCGGCCGGCGTGCAGCGCATGGTCCGCTCCGACCTGGGCTCGGCCGGCGTGATGTTTACGATCGACACCGAATCGGGCTTCAAGGACGCCGTGTTCGTCACCTCGAGCTACGGCCTGGGCGAGACCGTGGTGCAGGGCGCCGTGAACCCGGACGAGTTCTACGTCTTCAAGACCACGCTCGCGCAGGAGAAGTACCCGATCATTCGCCGCTCGATTGGCTCGAAGCTGATCAAGATGGAGTTCACACAGCCGGGCGAGCCGGGCCGCGTGAAGACGGTCGACGTGCCGGGCGAGCTACGCAATCGCTACTCGATCACCGACGAGGACGTGATCGAGCTGGCACGTTATGCCGTGATCATCGAGAAGCACTACCAGCGTCCGATGGACATCGAGTGGGGCAAGGACGGCCGCGACGGCAAGATTTTCATCCTGCAGGCACGCCCGGAAACCGTGAAGAGCCAGGCCAGCGGCAAGGCCGAGCAGCACTTCAAGCTCAAGGGGCAGTCGCAGGTGCTGGCCACCGGCCGCGCGATCGGCCAGAAGATCGGCACCGGCCCGGTGCGCGTGATCCAGGATCCGTCCGAAATGGAACGCGTGCAGCCCGGCGACGTGCTGGTGGCCGACATGACCGACCCGAATTGGGAGCCGGTGATGAAGCGCGCCTCTGCGATCGTCACAAATCGCGGCGGGCGGACCTGCCACGCGGCGATCATCGCGCGCGAGCTGGGCGTGCCCGCCGTGGTCGGCTGCGGTGACGCCACCGAGATCCTCAAGGACGACGCGCTGGTCACGGTGTCCTGCGCCGAGAGCGACGAGGGCGAAATTTACGATGGCCTCCTCGAAACTGAGGTTACTAAGGTCCAGCGCGGCGAACTGCCGTCGGTCCCGGTCAAGATTATGATGAACGTCGGCAACCCGCAGCTCGCCTTCGACTTATCGCATCTGCCGAACGCCGGTGTCGGCCTGGTGCGCCTAGAGTTCATCATCAACAACAACATCGGCGTGCACCCGAAGGCGATCCTCGAGTACCCGAACATCGATTCGGACCTCAAGAAGGCCGTTGAGAGCGTCGCGCGCGGCCATGCTTCGCCGCGTGCGTTCTACGTCGACAAGCTGACCGAGGGCATCGCCACGATCGGCGCGGCCTTCTATCCGAAGCCCGTGATCGTGCGCTTGTCCGACTTCAAGTCGAACGAGTACAAGAAGCTGATCGGCGGTTCGCGCTACGAGCCGGACGAGGAAAACCCGATGCTGGGCTTCCGCGGCGCCTCGCGCTACATCGCCGACGACTTCGCCCAGGCCTTCGAGATGGAATGCCTCGCGCTCAAGCGCGTGCGCGACGAGATGGGCCTGACCAACGTCGAGATTATGGTGCCCTTCGTGCGCACCGTGAAACAGGCGGAGCGCGTGGTCGGCCTGCTGGCTAAGTACGGCCTGAAGCGCGGCGAGAACGGCTTGCGCCTGATCATGATGTGCGAGGTGCCCTCGAATGCGATCCTGGCCGAGCAGTTCCTGGAGCACTTCGACGGCTTCTCGATCGGCTCGAACGACCTGACCCAGCTCACGCTGGGCCTTGACCGCGACTCGGGCATGGAGCTGCTGGCTGTGGACTTCGACGAGCGCGACCCGGCCGTCAAGTTCATGCTCAAGCGTGCGATCGACACCTGCCGCAGGCTCGACAAGTACATCGGCATCTGCGGCCAGGGCCCGTCCGATCACCCGGACTTCGCGCAATGGCTGACCGAGGAAGGCATCCTGTCAATTTCGCTGAACCCCGACACGGTAATCGACATCTGGCAGGCGCTGGCCAAGACGCAGAACTGAGCCGCGAAATCAAGCCGCGTTTGACATCGGCTGCCCGGCCTCGCCGCCGGGTGCCGATTTAGGCACGTCTCTGTGCTACAAATATCCTGGTAGCTACCGGGGGTGTTTTCGTTGTGTGTCGAGCATGCTCAACAGCTCGGGGGTGAAAGTCCCCTATCCAGCCTGATGGTGGTGAAGGCTTAGTGAAGCGCCAGGACGTCGTCGCGAGGTGAGGTCTGAAAGAAGCGTGAAACAAAACTACGACCTGACGAACAGAAACCAGATACGAGGCCTACCCGGTCCAACGAGCAAGCAACTTCCATACCCATCAAGGGCCGGGGTGGTAAATCTGGCAGGTGTGTGGCGAAGGCGGTTGAGCTTACCCCGGGAGGTCTGCACGGTGTCCTGGGGACCAGGACTGAACGGCTCCTAAGGGGCCAGTTCAAAAACCAATGAGGGGCTGTTTACTTTCTCGGCAAGCTGTTAACCTTGGATGTCTGAACAACGGAACCCAAGGGATGGAAGCGCCAATCATTGATGACGAATTGTGGACACTGATCGAACCGTTACTGCCGCCGCCCAAGCCCCGGCGCAAAGAGCATCCTGGTCGCCCACGCGTATCGGATCGGGCCGCGTTGAATGGCATCCTGTTCGTGTTGAAAACCGGTCTGCGATGGAACCCAGGCGGTGTCCCAAAAATAGTTGAAGGTTGAAGGCGGCGGTTCCCGCAAGAATCCGAGAGAATCGGGTTTCCAAGATCAAGCTCCAGAACAGGAGAACCGCCGAGATGAAGCCTACCAAGAAACCCGGGCGTCGCGCCAAGTTGCCGCTGACGGTCGTCAGCAAACAGGAGCACGA
>JAYFRX010000232.1:0-4727 GCA_040946945.1 Burkholderia sp.
GAGCGGCGTCGGCGCTGCTCCGGCTGGGTCAGAACCTCAACGGGTTCCATGTTGTTAGTTGTAGGCTTAAACATAGGCGGAAGACTACCTCAAAGTTTAAGCGTTACCCAGTGTCCGGTTTTCGCGGCGGCCGACCCAAGAGCGCTGCCTGACGCGCTTCGAGGGGTGTCTTGAAGCCCAGTTTTTCGAGACGCCATTCTAGATTGTATCGGTCCTTGAACGCGACGGCGGCAGCACGAACTTCTTCAACGTTGTTGAACAGACGCCCGAGGATAGCCATGCTCCTTCGGTCCGATTGAAACGCTCGGCGACGCCGTGGGTCTGCGGCTCAGCAACGAAGGCTTAGCTCGGCGTAATCCCCCAGAACTTGAGCTGGGCGCGCAAATCGTCCGACCTGTACTGCGAGCCGTGATTCATTCGCAGGGACAGTCGGCGGCCGGCATCAGCTTCGACCGATCCGAACTGCTCGCGCACCCCCGCACCCCTTTGGCTGATTGGCTCCAGTGCGGCAAAGCGGTCGCCCACTTTGGTGACGTGGATGCCAACACACGCCGCGTCTCAATGATCAATCGCAGCAAAGATCCAGACCAGGCCCAGGCCCTCATCGACGGTTTGAACCTTGGCACCATCGGTGCCCCACATCTTGTTAGGCCGATCAGTCGTCATTCGACCATCGTGAGCATTGGGCGGGTTTCTGCGGTTGCCGATGGGGCGAAAGCAGGCCGTTTTCGCGCATCAGCCGCGAGACACGGGCTCGGGACACGCGGATGTCGTCCTGAATGCGCAAGCGTGCCCAGACCTTGCACTCCCCTTCGCCGACGAACGGCGTGCGAGTCAGAGCGGCGCGAACAGCTGCGAGCCGCTCGTGATCGGGCGCCTTGGGCTTTGGGCCAAGTCGGACAGGGGGCAAGTGGGGTGACCTTGTTGAGCGCCCTGGCGCGCTCGGCATAGATCGTGGAGCGCGGAAAGTCGAGCATCTGGCATACCCCGTTGCAATCCGAAGGGTTTGCCTGTCGCGGAGATCGTGTGGCTCATGTCGACGAGCTCCTGGCGATCAAAGGGCGGCGCTCCTGGCGCTCGCGCTCCATGCGCAGCATTTCGACCTCTATGGTCAGTTCGCCGACGCGATGTACGGCTTCCTTGAGCTTGACTTCCAACGAATCGGTCTGGCGCGACTTCAGACCGGCTTCGATGCCTGCCGGGGCGAGTTTGCGCCATTGTGCGAGTTCGGCGATCGTGACGCCAACTTCGCGAGATACCGCATCAATCGATTCGCCGCGCAGCAAGCGCAGGACGACAGGGCGTTTGCGCCCGACGGACCAGCGCTTGAATTCCGCGGCGGCGCTGGCGGCGACGGGGGGCGCGCGTAGCGCGGCCGTAGACACCGCCAGCGCAACTTCCTGCACGGCTACCTTCTTCAATATCTCAGACTCCAGTTTGGATGCGTTTTACCCAAAATCTGTGTCTAGAAAAACCGGAGTCGCTACATTCTCGGTTGTTCCGATGTCTGAGGTTAACAGCTCGCCGCGAAAGTTAACAGTCCCAATTGGCTTTTTTGAAACCGTCTCTAAAGAACATCCGTAACCTCGCCGCGAGGGACATCGATGTGCGCGAGTCCATTCTCCGCCTTGCCTGACAAGGGCCTTCATGCTGAAGCCCTACACCGGATATTAGTGGCATCGCAACAAATACCCAATATGCTATAATCCTTTAATTTTACATCTCTCGATTTTACATCTCTCGTCTTCAACCTTCCGCATGCCGTCATTCGAGCCCGTGTCACGCCAGTTGTGCCAGCTAGATGCAGTCCCTGCGATCACCGACCAGCGCGGCGGCCGGCGAGGTGTCGTCACCGTTCAATCGTGTCGGCCGCATTGCACGGCGGGTTCGATGAAGGTTATGCAGCCGGGCGGACAGCCGATCCATGAACCCAGGCCCAGCATGACTTCCGATCGCGAACCCCATGTCGTCGATGCCACCGCGTCGTCCGGCCGGGCATTCTGTTCCGGTCGCAGCGAAGCCGCCATTCCTGCCTGCCGAGTCGACGTCGCTCACCTCTCCCCCCGTCCTTTCACCGCTCACCACGCCCCGATCCCCGGATCACGTGTTCGCCGTCGGCTCGCGTCTTGCGCGGGCGGGCGGGCCGGCCGTGGTGCGGCGCGAAGCGGCGCGGGTGGTCACGAGGCGGCGCGCGCCGCACGGCGAGCCGTTCATCCCGACATGGCTCGGCGCGGGTAGCACGCACGAATAATCGGAAACCTCATTAGAGGTCAGTTCAAAAACCAATAAGGGGCTGTTTACTTTCTCGGCGCGCTGTTAGCCTTGGATGTCTGAACGACGGAACCCAAGGGATGGAAGCGCCAATTATTGATGACGAATTGTGGACACTAATCGAACCGTTCTCTCAGACTGAAGGAAGCACGCATGAAGATTCACGAGTATCAGGGTAAAGAAATCCTGCGGAAATTCGGTGTCGCGGTTCCGCGCGGCAAGCCGGCGTTCTCGGTGGACGAGGCCGTCAAGGTGGCAGAAGAGATGGGCGGCCCGGTGTGGGTCGTGAAAGCTCAGATTCACGCGGGTGGTCGTGGCAAGGGTGGCGGCGTGAAGGTGGCGAAGTCGATCGAGCAAGTTCGCGAGTACGCGAGCCAGATCCTCGGCATGCAACTTGTCACGCACCAGACCGGGCCGGAAGGCCAGAAGGTCAACCGTCTGATGATCGAAGAAGGCGCAGACATTAAACAGGAACTGTATATCAGCCTCGTCGTCGATCGCGCGTCGCAAAAGATCGTTCTGATGGGTTCGAGCGAAGGCGGCATGGACATCGAGAAAGTTGCCGAAAAGCACCCGGAACTGATCCACAAGGTTGTCGTCGAGCCGTCGACCGGGCTGCTCGACGACCAGGCCGACGACCTCGCCGCGAAGATCGGCGTGCCGGGTGCCTCGATTCCGCAAGCGCGCGCGATCCTGCAAGGCCTGTACAAGGTATTCTGGGAAACCGACGCATCGTTGGCTGAAATCAACCCGCTGAACATCTCCGGCGACAGCAAGGTCACCGCCCTCGACGCGAAGTTTAACTTCGACTCGAACGCGTTGTTCCGTCACCCGGAAATCGTCGCCTACCGCGATTTGGACGAAGAAGATCCGGCTGAAATCGAAGCCTCGGTGTTCGATCTCGCCTACATTTCGCTGGACGGCAACATCGGCTGCCTGGTGAACGGCGCGGGCCTGGCGATGGCCACCATGGACACCATCAAGCTGTTCGGCGGCGAACCGGCGAACTTCCTGGACGTCGGCGGTGGCGCGACGACCGAGAAGGTCACGGAAGCGTTCAAGCTGATGCTGAAGAACCCGGACCTGAAAGCAATCCTGGTCAACATCTTCGGCGGCATCATGCGCTGCGACGTGATCGCCGAAGGCGTGATCGCCGGCTCGAAGGCCGTGAACCTCGGCGTGCCGCTGGTGGTGCGCATGAAGGGTACCAACGAAGACCTGGGCAAGAAGATGCTGGCCGAGTCAGGCCTGCCGACCATCTCGGCGGACAGCATGGAAGAAGCCGCGCAGAAGGTCGTCGCGGCAGCCGCCGGCAAGTAAGCATCGTTGCATTGAACACGCATGGCGGCGCGATCAAACGCGACTCCTATCGAACAGAGGTCAATACATGTCGATTCTGATCAACAAAGACACCAAGGTCATCACGCAGGGCATTACCGGTAAGACTGGCCAGTTTCACACGCGCGTCTGCCGCGAGTACGCGAACGGCCGTGAGGCGTTTGTCGCGGGCGTGAACCCGAAGAAGGCCGGAGAGGATTTCGAAGGCATTCCGATCTACGCGAGCGTCAAGGAAGCGAAGCAGGAAACCGGCGCGACCGTCTCGGTCATCTACGTGCCGCCGGCAGGCGCGGCGGCCGCGATCTGGGAAGCCGTCGAGGCCGACCTCGATCTGGCGATCTGCATCACCGAAGGCATTCCGGTTCGCGACATGATCGAAGTGAAGGACCGCATGCGTCGCGAAGGCCGCAAGACGCTGCTTCTCGGGCCGAACTGCCCGGGCACGATCACGCCGGACGAACTGAAGATCGGCATCATGCCGGGCCACATTCACCGCAAGGGCCGCATCGGTGTCGTGTCGCGTTCGGGCACGCTGACCTATGAAGCGGTTGCACAGCTCACGGCACTGGACCTCGGTCAGTCGTCGGCGGTCGGTATCGGCGGCGATCCGATCAACGGCCTGCAGCACATCGACGTGATACGCATGTTCAACGACGATCCGGACACGGATGCCGTCGTCATGATCGGCGAAATCGGCGGTCCGGACGAAGCGACGGCAGCTGAGTGGATCAAGGACAACATGAAGAAGCCGGTGGTCAGTTTCATCGCCGGCGTCACGGCACCTCCGGGCAAGCGCATGGGCCACGCCGGCGCGCTGATCTCGGGCGGTGCCGATACGGCCGAGGCCAAACTCGAAATCATGGATGCGTGCGGCATCAAGGTCACGCGCAATCCGTCGGAAATAGGTCGCCTGCTCAAGGCGGTGATCTAAGCGAGCACGCGGGATGTTTCCCGCCGTATCGAAACGCCGGCCTCGCGCCGGCGTTTTTTGGGTGGTGCGCCCAGCATGGGCGCAATCTTGGAGGTGTAAGTCCTCCCGTGAGTTGACCACAGCGAACGAAGCGAAGCGCAACTGCGTGAGGGTGACCGAGCGTGGGGAGGAAGCGTGGAGCGAAGCC
>JAYFRX010000233.1:0-4709 GCA_040946945.1 Burkholderia sp.
CTGGACCTGACGCCGCGGCTGATCCGCAGCCTGGCGACGACGAACCTGATCGAGAATCCGAACGGCGCGGTGCGCCGCGTCAGCGGCCAGGTCGACCGCTATCGCGATGTCGACATGGCGATGCGATGGGCGGCCACTGGCTTCTTGGAAGCTGAGAAGCGATTCCGTAAGCTCGGCGGTGCCGACGGACCTCTGGATGCTCGCCGTTGCCTTGCATCGTCCGACCGATAAACGCGTTGACCATGACTTGAAGTCCGCCTAACCTACGAAACCCTGCCGCCCCAACCATTCAACTACGAATGGGACGCCGCGCATCCAGGGACGACATCCGCGTGTCCTGAGCCCGTGTCTCGCCGCTGGCGCGGGAACACGGCTTGCTTTCGACCCACCGGCGAACGCAGAAACCGCCCAACGCTCATAACGGTCGAATGACGACTGATCGACCTAACGGGATGTGGGGCGCCGATGGCGCCAAGGTTCAAACCGTCGATGAGGGCCTGGTCTGGATCTTCGCTGCGGTCGATCATTGCGACGCAACGTGCGCGGGCATCCACGTCACCAAGGTGGGCGACCGCTTTGCCGCACTGGAGCCAATCAGCCAAGGGGGCACGAGCAGTTCGGATCGGTCGAAATTGACACTGGCCGCGGACTGTCCCGGCGAATGGATCACGGCTCGAAGTACACGCCCGACGACTGCCGCGCCCAGCGCAAGTTCTGGGGGATTACGCCGAGCTACGCCTTCGTTGCCGAGCCGCAGACCCACGGCGTCGCCGAGCGTTTCAATCGGACGACCATGAAGGAGCAGGCTATCCACGGGCGTCCATTCAACAACGTTGAAGGAGTGCTGCCGCCGTCGCGTTCAAGGATCGATACAAGCGTCTCAAAAAACTGGCTTCAAGTTCCCCCTTGAAGCCCGCCAGGCAGCGCTCTTGTCACTTGCCGCCTGATCGCAAAATCGTGTCTAAACAACCGTATCCGGTACAGCGGCACCTCAGGTCTCATCAGGATCGGCCTCGCCCGAGGCCGCGCCGAGCAGCCCCGCCGGCTGATCGCCGGGCAGGGCTTCGACATCCTTGAGCTTGCGGTTCATCACGCGCGTGCGCTGCTCGGCCGACTCGATCGAGCGCGTGACGGTCTCCAGCTGCGCCTTGGTGCGCGCCAGCACCTCGCCGAACTTGCCGAACTCGGTCTTCACCGCGCCCAGCACATGCCATACCTCGCTCGAGCGCCGCTCGATGGCGAGCGTGCGGAAACCCATTTGCAGGCTGTTGAGCAGAGCCGTCAAGGTGGTCGGCCCCGCTACCGTGACGCGATAGTCGCGCTGCAGCTGGTCGGTCAGCCCGGGCCGCCGCAGGATCTCGGCATACAGGCCCTCGGTCGGCAGAAACAGCAGCGCGAAATCGGTTGTGTGCGGCGGCGACACGTATTTCTCCGCGATGCTCTTCGCCTCCGCGCGGATGCGCAGATCCAGCGCGCGCGCCGTCTCCTCCACCGCCGCCACGTCGGCACGCTCCTGCGCATCGATCAGGCGCTCGTAATCCTCGCGCGGGAATTTCGCATCGACCGGCAGCCAGACCGGCTGCGCATAGTGCTCGCGGCCCGGCAGCCGGATCGCGAACTCGACGCGCTCGCTGCGCCGCGGCACCGTGGCGACGTTCTTCGCATATTGATCTGGCGTCAGCATCTGCTCCAGCAGGGCCTCGAGCTGGACCTCGCCCCAAGTGCCGCGCGTCTTCACATTGGTCAGCACCTTCTTCAGGTCGCCCACGCCGGCCGCCAGTGTCTGCATCTCGCCGAGTCCGCGATGAACCTGTTCGAGCCGCTCGGAAACCAGCCGGAACGATTCGCCGAGCCGCTGCTCGAGCGTGGCATGCAGCTTCTCGTCGACGGTGCGGCGCATCTCCTCGAGCTTTACGGCATTGTTGGCCTCGATCTCTTTGAGGCGCTGCTCGAGCGTGGCGCGCACTTCGCCCAGGCGTCGGTCGTTTGCCTCGCTCAGCTGCGCGAGCTGCTGGTTCAGCAGCGTACCGAAATGACGGAGCGCCGCCCCCTGCTCGTCGCGCGCAAACTGCGCCTGCTGCCGCAGACCCTCGCGCACCGCCTCGAACTGCTGTGTGTTCGCGGCGACCAGCTTGGCGAGCTGCTGCGCGAAGCCGTCGATCTGCTGGTTCTGCACGGTGGCCACACTCGTCATCTGCGCGGCCAGCGTCTGCTGCAACTGGGCGAAGCTGCCCGATAGCTCGCCGCGCGAGGCGCGTGCGCTGTCGGTGAGCTCGCCGCGCAGCGCGCGTTCGAGCCGTTCCATCACATGCGCCTGGGCATCCTGCATGTCGTCGAGCCGCTCGCCGAGCCAGCCCCCGCCCTCGGCGCCGCGGCCCGCGCCGCGCCAGATCACCAGCAGCGCCACCGTCAGCAGAACCAACGCGCCCAGCAGAACCGGCATCGTCATGCGCGCGCCTTGCCGATCACGTCGAGGTTGATCGGAGTAGGTGGACGCCCGGCACGAAGCCCGACGCCGAGCGCGGCGATCAGGTTGTTGGCCGCGAGGTTCGCCATCGCGCGGCGGGTCGCCTCGGTGGCGCTGGCGATGTGCGGCGTGAGCACCACGTTGGACACCGCCAGCAGCGCTGGATGCACGCTCGGCTCGCCCTCAAACACGTCGAGGCCGGCCGCCACGATGTGCCGCTCGCGCAGCGCCGCGGCCAGCGCCGCATCGTCGACGATGCCGCAGCGCGCGATATTGGTCAGCGTCGCGCTCGGCTTCATTAACGCGAGTTCGGCCACGCCGATGGTGTGATGATTCTCTTTCGTATAAAGCAGCACCAGCACCACGTGATCGGCCTGCCGCCGCAGCGCTTCCTTGCTCAGGTACTCGGCGTTCAGCTGGACCTCGCTCTCGGGCGCGACCCACGAGCGGTTGTGATAGACCACCCGCATATTAAAGCCGCGCGCACGCCGCGCCAGCGACTGGCCGATGCGGCCCATGCCGATCACGCCGAGCGTGGCGCCGTGGATGTCGCTGCCGCGGAAACTGTCGAACGACCATTTCGACCACTCGCCGGCCCGCAGCCAGTGCTCGGATTCGGCAATGCGCCGCGCGGTCGCCATCATCAGCGCCCAGCCGAAATCGTCGGTGGTCTCGTTGAGCACGTCGGGCATATTGGTACCGAGCACGTTCACCGCGTTGAAAGCGGCCATGTCGAAGTTGTTGTAGCCGACCGCCATGTTAGCAACTGCCCGCAGCTTCGGCGCAGCCGCCAGCGTGGCCGCGCCGATCAGGTCGCCCGCGGTCAGCGTGCCGTCCTTGTGGGCCAGGCGGGCCGTCAGCGCCTCGCGGCGCGAGCGCGCCGCCGTCGTTCCAGTCCACCTCGAAATGCTGTTCGAGCCGCTCGATCACGTCCGAAAAGATCGAACGCGCCACCAGGATTTTCTGCATTGCCTGCCTCCGTCAAGCGCGCACGGCCGGCGGTGCCGAATCCGCGCCGCGCAACCCGTATTGAAACGGGTCTTCGTGGAATCGTGTGGGTAAATTTCGTCATGAAAACGCCTGATAGCGAATGTGGGCGGTGTCCCAAAAATAGTTGAAGGTTGAAGGCGGCGGTTCCCGCAGGAATCCGAGAGAATCGGGTTTCCAAGACCAAGCTCCAGAACAGGAGAACCGCCGAGATGAAGCCTACCAAGAAACCAGGGCGTCGTGCCAAGTTGCCGCTGACGGTCGTCGGCAAACAGGAGCACGAGGCCCTGCGCGCCAGCTTTGCGGGGCACGAACAGTTGTGGCTTCCGATGCGCGATCTGATCCAGAATACGCGCATCAGTGTTGACGCGCTGATGTACGACGCTGGCCGCGCGCTCGTCGAACAATTGCTGATGGTGTCTGCTCGCGAGGTGGCCGGCGACAAGCACGCGGGGCGTGCCGCCGGCGACGTGCGCTGGCATGGCTCGCAGCCAGGCCGAATCGTGATGGACGAACGCAAGCTGCAGGTTCAGCGGCCCCGGCTGCGGGACAAGCGCGGCAAGGAAGTGCCGATTCCCGCCTACACGCAGCTGCGCGACGACGAACGGCTCACGCAGCGCATGTACGACATCATGGTCAGCAGCGTGTCGCCCCGAAAGTATGACGAGGTGTTGCCTGAAATGGCCCACACCGTCGGCATCTCGAAGAGCAGCGTCTCGCGCGAGTTCGTGAAGGCGAGCAAGAAAAAGCTTGACGGGCTGATGGAGCGTCGCTTCGAGGATCACGAGATCCTAGCCATCTACCTGGACGGTATCATCGTCGATGGGTGCCATATCCTCACCGCGATTGGCGTCGAGAGCGACGCCCAGAAGCATTTGATGGGGCTGGCGAGCGGTTCGAGCGAGAACGCCGCAGTCGTTAAGAGGCCAGTCCAAAAACAAACCTGAACAAACCTGATTAGTTACTTGACTCCGAATCAGGCATGAAATCAGGTATCGTTCGCCAGATGCTTACGGAGCGTGCGCCATGCCCATGAACAGAATCCAGTTTCAGGCCGCCGGTCTGTCTGGACTTGCCCCTGCATGACCGGACACGCGGTCACGCTTCGGTTGGTGAAGTTGCGCGCTAGCGGAATTCGCGTGGCGAGCAGTATTTCAAGGCGCTGTGCGGATGCGACTCGTTGTAGTGGTCAAACGCGATGGCCAAGTTTTGCAGTGCGGTTCTGACGTCAGGCTTGGGCATCCGCCAAACGTAG
>JAYFRX010000234.1:0-4674 GCA_040946945.1 Burkholderia sp.
GTGACCGAACGGCTGGCGAAGCAGACCCGACAGCAGGTCGCCTCGGTCATGCGTGCCGCGTACAAGCTGCCGGCCGACGACGGCCTCGTTCGACTGAAGGCCCAGGCGGCATGGTTGAAGACCGACCATCCGGACGCGGTGGCCTCGCTGCTTGAGGGGCTTAAAGAAACGTTCACGGTCAACCGCCTGGACCTGACGCCGCGGCTGATCCGCAGCCTGGCGACGACGAACCTGATCGAGAATCCGAACGGCGCGGTGCGCCGCGTCAGCGGCCGGGTCGACCGCTATCGCGATGTCGACAGGCGATGCGATGGGCTGCCACTGGCTTTCTGGAAGCTGAGAAGCGATTCCGTAAGCTCGGCGGTGCCGACGAGCTCTGGATGCTCGCCGTTGCCTTGCATCGTCCGACCGATAAACGCGTTGACCATGACTTAAAGTCCGCCTAACCTGCGAAACCCTGCCGCCCCAACCTTCAACTACGAATCGGACGCCGCCGCGCCACCGGCATCAGGAGTTCCTGTCGTTTCTGCGCGAAATCGACAAGACGCTCGACGTGCCCTGCATCGTGGACAACTACGGCAGTCACCAGCACCCGAAGGTCAAGGCGTGGCTGGCCGCCCGCCCCCGCTGGCACATGCATTTCATGCCCACCTACAGCTCGTGGCTCAACCAGGTTGAACGCTTCTTTGCCTTGATCACCGACAAGGCGATCCGCAGACGCCCTCGTTCAGCTCGGCCAAACAACTGGTCAAGCATATCGATCAATTCGTCTCCCACTACAACGAAAGCCGCAAGCCGTTCATCTGGACTGCAACCGCCGATTCCATTCCCGAAAAGCTACACAGACTTTGTTCTCGAATCAGCGGAACGGAACACTAGGCAGTAGTATAGGCGTGCTTGATTGCCGCGGCCAATAATGGACCGTTGTGCCGGCGCCAGCAATCGGGGCGATACGTAGAAAGGTGGAGGAGAGGGCGCGGGCCGGGGAGGGCGCGGCGATCAGAGGATGGAGGATGGCGCACGCGCGACAGTCGGTGTGCACTGCAGCGAAAGCTCGGTTCGCGACATCCCGACATGCTACAGTCCAAAGTATCCAGAGCGGCAATAAAGCAAAAGCAACGAGCGTGAGGCACGACCATCCACGCGCGCTTTTGCGTGTCCTATCATCAGGTTTCGACTTCAGGTTTCTATGACCCGCGCCCTTCGCAATATTGCCATCATCGCCCACGTCGACCACGGCAAGACCACGCTCGTCGACCAGCTGCTGCGCCAGTCCGGCACCTTCCGCGAGAACCAGCAGATGGTCGAGCGGGTGATGGACTCGAACGACATCGAAAAAGAGCGCGGGATCACGATTCTCGCGAAGAACTGCGCGGTCGAGTACGAAGGCACCCACATCAACATCGTAGACACCCCTGGCCACGCCGACTTCGGCGGCGAGGTCGAGCGCGTGCTGTCGATGGTCGACTCGGTGCTGCTGCTGGTGGATGCGGTGGAAGGCCCGATGCCGCAGACTCGCTTCGTGACCAAGAAGGCGCTGGCGCTGGACCTCAAGCCGATCGTGGTGATCAACAAGATCGACCGCCCGGGCGCGCGAATCGACTGGGTAATCAACCAGACTTTCGACCTGTTCGATAAGCTCGGCGCGACCGAGGGGCAGCTCGACTTCCCGATCGTCTACGCCTCGGGCCTTAACGGCTATGCTTCGCTCGACTCGTCGGCGCGCGACGGCGATATGCGTCCGCTGTTCGAGGCGATCCTCGAGCACGTGCCGGTTCGCCCGGCCGACCCGGAAGCACCGCTGCAGCTGCAGATCACCTCGCTCGACTACTCGACCTACGTCGGCCGGATCGGCGTGGGCCGCATCACGCGCGGCCGCATCAAGCCGGGCCAGCCGGTGGTGATGCGCTCCGGCCCGGAAGGCGAGGTGCTGAGCCGCAAGATCAACCAGGTGCTGTCGTTCAAGGGCCTGGAGCGCGTCCAGGTGGAAGCGGCCGAGGCCGGCGACATCGTGCTGATCAATGGTATCGAGGATGTCGGTATCGGCGCGACGATCTGCGCCTTCGACACGCCGGAAGCGCTGCCGATGATCACGGTGGACGAGCCGACGCTGACCATGAATTTCCTGGTCAACTCTTCGCCGCTGGCCGGTCGTGAAGGCAAGTTCGTGACGAGCCGCCAGATCCGCGATCGCCTGATGAAGGAGCTGAACCACAACGTCGCGCTGCGCGTGCGCGACACCGGCGACGAAACCGTGTTCGAGGTCTCGGGCCGCGGCGAACTGCATCTGACCATCCTGGTCGAGAATATGCGCCGCGAGGGTTACGAGCTGGCCGTGTCGCGTCCGCGCGTGGTGCTGCAGGAAGTGGACGGCGTCAAGCACGAGCCGTACGAGCTGTTGACCATCGACGTCGAGGACGAGCACCAGGGCCGCGTAATGGAAGAGTTGGGCCGCCGCAAGGGTGAAATGCTCGACATGGCCTCGGACGGCCGCGGCCGCACGCGTCTCGAGTACAAGATCTCGGCACGGGGCCTGATCGGCTTCCAGAGCGAGTTTCTGACGCTCACGCGCGGCACGGGCCTGATGAGCCACATCTTCGATTCTTACGCGCCGGTCAAGGAAGGTTCGGTGGGCGAGCGCTGCAACGGCGTGCTGATCTCGCAGGACGGCGGCGCGGCCGTGTCCTACGCGCTCTGGAAGCTGCAGAATCGCGGTCGCATGTTCGTGAAGCCGGGCGACGCGCTCTACGAGGGCATGATCATCGGCATCCACAGCCGCGACAACGACCTTGTCGTCAACCCGATCAAGGGTAAGCAGCTGACCAACGTGCGCGCCTCTGGCACCGACGAAGCGGTGCGCTTGGTGCCGCCGGTTCAGATGTCGCTCGAGTACGCGGTCGAATTCATCGACGACGACGAGCTGGTCGAAGTGACGCCGCAGTCGATCCGTCTGCGCAAGCGCCACCTGAAGGAGCACGAGCGTCGCCGCGCCAGCCGCGAAGCCGAGTAAGAGGCCAGTTCAAAAACCAATGAGGGGCTGTTTACTTTCTCGGCAAGCTGTTAACCTTGGATGTCTGAACAACGGAACCCAAGGGATGGAAGCGCGAATCATTGATGACGAATTGTGGACACTGAGCGAACCGTTACTGCCGCCGCCCAAGCCCCCGCGCAAAGAGCATCCTGGTCGCCCACGCCTATCGGATCGGGCGGCGCTGAATGGCATCCTGTTCGTGTTGAAAACCGGTCTGCGATGGAACCATCTGCCAACCCCTATTGGGCTTTGGCTCCGGCGCGACCTGCTGGCGACGACTGCACGACTGGCGCAAAGCAGGAGTATAGGATCGACTGCACGAACTGCTGCTCGACACGTTGCGCGAGGCCGGGCAGATCGATCTTTCATACGCTGCCGTCGATTCCTCGTCGGTACGATCTGTTGGGGCGGGCGAAAAACTGGCCCGAACCCCACGGATCGCGCGCGACCCGGTTCCAAGCACCCCATCCTCGTAGATGCCAATGGCGTTCCCATCAGCCCCATCCTGACCGGCGCGAACCGCAACGACGTCACCCAGTTGCTGCGGCTCGTCGACGCGATTCCCCCGATCCGCGGCGCGCGCGGCCGACCCCTTCAGAGACCCAAGGTCATCTATGCCGATCGTGGTTACGATTCCGATCCGCATCGTCAACGATTGCGCGAACGCGGCATCAAACCGGTGATCGCAAGGCGCCGCACTGAACATGGCAGTGGTCTGGGCAAATTCCGTTGGGTCGTTGAACGGACTCACTCGTGGCTCCACAATTTCCGTCGTCTTGGCATACGTTTCGATCGTTGAGCTGACATTCACGAAGCATTCTTCAAGTTCGGCTGCGCCCTCGTCTGCTGGAACATCTTCAGGTATACCGAGCAGTATTTTTGAACTGGCCTCTAACTAATCAGGTAAAGGCTTGAGCCTGTGACAGATCGCAATGGACGAGAAAAGCAACGAGATCACTGCGATTCCGTTGCTACTAGAGGTAGTCGACCTGTCGGGGGCGATCGTGAAGATCGACGCGATGGGCGCGCAGCGCGGGATCGCCCAGATGATCGTGGCAGCCGGCGCGGACTATGTTCTGGTGGTCAAGGACAACCAGCCCACGCTGGCCGACAGCCTTTGTGAATGCTTTGCTTCGGTTCAGGCTGGCGGACTGAGGCGTCCGTACTGGGAGCACACCACCCATGACAAAGGGCGCGGACGTGTCGAAACCCGCGTGTGTCGGGTGAGCGAGGACGTTCAATGGCTCTCGGAGATGGGACAACACTGGCTGGGTGTCCAGCGGATCGCGATGATGGCGCGCACGCAGCATATCGGCGATCAGACCACCACGCAGCAAACCTGTGGGAGCTATTGTCAAATCTGGTGTACGAGCGATCGGCGGCATGATCAGGCGGCCGGCGGTTGCTGAGCCGGTGTGCGATCGATCATCGGGGTTCCGTCCTGGAATGGAATGCCCTTCAGAAGCTGTTTGAGCTTGTCGACGCCGGGGATGCGGCGCCACGATTTCTCTCGGCCGACTTGACGCATAGGAATTTCAAAACGCCAGAGGAGGCGGGCGATCTGCGCAGAAGTTCGCTGGACGGGTAGTGGTGCCGTCGGTGGGCAAGGTTTCCGGCAACGTCACGCGATTTTCGCTGCGAAC
>JAYFRX010000235.1:0-4664 GCA_040946945.1 Burkholderia sp.
CTGATCCAGAACACGCGCATCAGTGTTGACGCGCTGATGTACGACGCTGGCCGCGCGCTCGTCGAACAATTGCTGATGGTGTCTGCTCGCGAGGTGGCCGGCGACAAGCACGCGGGGCGTGCCGCCAGCGACGTGCGCTGGCATGGCTAGCAGCCCGGCCGAATCGTGATGGACGAACGCAAGCTGCGGGTTCAGCGGCCCCGGCTGCGGGACAAGCGCGGCAAGGAAGTGCCGATTCCCGCCTACATGCAGCTGCGCGACGACGAACGGCTCACGCAGCGCATGTACGACATCATGGTCAGCGGCGTATCGACCCGAAAGTATGACGAGGCGTTGCCTGAAATGGCCCACACCGTCGGCATCTCGAAGATGCAGCGTCTCGCGCGAGTTCGTGAAGGCGAGCAAGAAGAAGCTTGACGGGCTGATGGAGCGTCGCTTCGAGGATCACGAGATCCTAGCCATCTACCTGGACGGTATCATCGTCGATGTGTGCCACATCCTCACCGCGATTGGCGTCGAGAGCGACGCCCAGAAGCATTTGATGGGGCTGGCGAGCGGTTCGAGCGAGAACGCCGAAGTCGTTAAAAGGCCAGTTCAAAAAGACTTCTCGGTACGCCTGAAGATGTTCCAGCAGACGAGGGCGCAGCCGAATTTGAAGAATGCTTCGTGAATGTCAGCTCAACGATCGAAGCGTATGCGAAGACGACGGGGGTTGTGGAGCCACGAGTGAGTCCATTCAACGACCCAACGGAATTTGCCCAGACCACTGCCATGTTCAGTGCGGCGCCTTGCGATCACCGGTTTGATGCCGCGTTCGCGCAATCGTTGACGATGCGGATCGGAATCGTAACCACGATCGGCATAGATGACCTTGGGTCTCTGGTCTCTGAGGTGGTCGGCCGCGCGCGCCGCGGATCGGGGGAATCGCGTCGACGAGCGGCAGCAACTGGGTGACGTCGTTGCGGTTCGCGCCGGTCAGGATGGCGCTGATGGGAACGCCATTGGCATCTACGAGGATGGGGTGCTTGGAACCGGGTCGCGCGCGATCCGTGGGGTTCGGGCCAGTTTTTCGCCCGTCCCAACAGATCGTACCGACGAGGAATCGACGGCAGCGTATGAAAGATCGATCTGCCCGGCCTCGCGCAACGTGTCGAGCAGCAGTTGGTGCAGTCGATCCCATACTCCTGCTTTGCGCCAGTCGTTCAGTCGTTGCCAGCAGGTCGCGCCGGAGCCAAAGCCCAATAGGGTTGGCAGATGGTTCCATCGCAGACCGGTTGTCAACACGAACAGGATGCCATTCAACGCCGCCCGATCCGATAGGCGTGGGCGACCAGAATGCTCTTTGCGCCGGGGCTTGGGCGGCGGCAGTAACAGTTCGCTCAGTGTCCACAATTCGTCATCAATGATTGGCGCTTCCATCCCTTGGGTTCCGTTGTTCAGACATCCAAGGTTAACAGCTTACCGAGAAAGTAAACAGCCCCTCATGGATTTTTGAACTATCCTCTAAAAACTGTCGAGAAGCTCACGAAGGACCGTGACGAACTGCTCGCGTTCTACGACTTTCCTGAAGAACACTGGCAGCGCGTCAGAACAACCAACCCGATCGAGTCGACGTTCGCAACGGTGCGTCATCGCACTACGCGCACTCGCAACTGCCTGTCGCGCGCGACGTTCCTCGGCATGGCGTTCAAGCTAATCGAGCCCGCCGAGAAATCGTGGCACCCCATCCGTGGCGTCGACACGCTCGAATAGCTTCTGAAGGGCATTCCCTTCAAGGACGGAACCCCGGTGATCGATAGCACACCGGCTCAGCAACCGCTGGCCGCCTGATCATGCCGCCGATCGCTCGTACACCAGATTTGACAATAGCTCGGCGGGCATCGGTGCCCTCCATACCGCCCGCCTGTGTCATCGCACGGGAAACTTGGGAACCGGACTCTGATTTCATTTCACCACTACTGCTGCGAAATCATCATGTCGCTTTTCTCCGCTGTCGAACTCGCGCCCCGCGATCCGATCCTGGGCCTCAACGAAGCGTTCAATGCCGATGCGCGCCCGACCAAGGTGAATCTCGGCGTCGGCGTCTACACCAACGAGGAAGGCAATATTCCGCTGCTGCGCGCCGTAGACGATGCGGAAAAGGCTCGCGTCGCAGCTGGCCTGCCGCGCGGCTACCTCCCGATCGACGGTATTGCCGCCTATGACGCGGCCGTGCAGAACCTGCTGCTCGGCAAGGATTCGGCGCTGATCGCGGCCGGTCTCGTCGTGACGGCACAAGCCATCGGCGGCACCGGCGCGCTGAAGATCGGTGCGGATTTCCTGCGCACGCTGAATCCGAACGCTAAGGTCGCGATCAGCGACCCGAGCTGGGAAAACCATCGCGCGCTGTTCGAGACGGCCGACTTCAAGGTCGAGGCCTATCCTTACTACGACGCGGCTACCCACGGCGTGAACTTCGACGCGCTGCTGGCCGCGCTGAACAGCCACGAGGCAGGCACCATCGTCGTGCTGCACGCCTGCTGCCACAATCCGACCGGCGTCGACCTGAACGACGCGCAATGGGCTCAGGTCGTCGAGGTCGTGAAGGCTCGCCAGCTGGTGCCGTTCTTTGACATCGCCTACCAGGGCTTCGGCGAGGACCTCGAGGCCGATGCGGCAGCCGTTCGCCTATTCGCGGCGGCCGGCCTGAATGTGTTCGTGACCTTGTCGTTCTCGAAGTCGTTCTCGCTGTACGGCGAGCGAATTGGCGCGCTGTCGATCGTCACCTCAAGCAAGGACGAAGCTACGCGCGTGCTCTCGCAGCTCAAGCGCGTGATCCGCACGAACTACTCGAACCCGCCGACCCATGGTGGCGCTCTGGTCTCCGCCGTGCTGGCCTCTCCGGATCTGTACGCCTCGTGGGTGCAGGAACTGGGCGAGATGCGCGACCGCATCCGCGCGATGCGCAATGGCCTGGTTGAGCGCCTGAAGGCCAGCGGCGTGGATCGCGATTTCGGCTTCATCAACGCACAACGCGGCATGTTCTCGTACTCGGGCCTGACCGCGGCGCAAGTCGACCGCCTGCGTGAAGAGTTCGGCATCTATGCCGTCAGCACGGGCCGGATCTGCGTGGCCGCGCTGAACACGCGCAACATCGACGCGGTCGCGGCCGCGGTTGCAGCCGTCCTCAAATAAGCCTGCCGGCGCCATCGAGTCGGAGCTATTGTCGAAAGTGGTGTAAGGCGGGCAGACGAAATTTTGAGAAGGCGGTGGCAGTTTAGCTGAGAAGGTTGTGTGTCAGAAGCACAACAAGGCAAGCCGCTGCGCGGCGACTAAAAAAAGCGCGGGCATGCGAAGGGGATCGGGTCGGAGGAAGCGAAGCCGGTCGCCTAGCGACCGTTTGGCGTGCTAGAGTCGAAAGGAGTCCTTGATTGTCCGTGCAAGGCCTGAGTCATTCGAACCATCAGCCCGATCAAACGCCTGTTCCAGACGGGCGATACCTGGTGGAAATATTTCCACAAGCGCCAGGACGAGATCCGCCACGGTTGTGGTGGACAACGTGGTGCGCATGTTGGCGTGCGGACTGGAAGTAATGGGTTACGCCAGTTACTGCTGCACGAACGGGGACTGCCCGCATCGCAAGAAGGTCTGCTTCAGCTGCAAGAGCCGGTTCTACCCGACGCGCGGGAAGAAGGAAGACAACCGACCAGTGGATCGCCACGCAACAGGCGCGAGTTGCCCCAAACCCGCTGACAACAGACCACGCTGACGATGCCATCAGCGCTGTGGAGCATATTTTGATTGAAGCGCTCGTGACTGAAGTTGCCGAGCCGGCTGACGGCCGGCGTCGTGTACCGGATCCGGTTGTTTAGACACGATTTTTCGATCAGGCGGCCAGTGGCAAGAGCGCTGCCTGACGGGTTTCGAGGGGTGTCTTGAAGCCCAGTTTTTCGAGACGCCATTCGCGATTGTATTGTTCCTTGAACGCGACGGCGGCAGCACAAACTTCTTCAACGTTGTTGAACAGCCCTCGTTAGGCCGATCAGTCGTCATTCGACCATCGTGAGCATTGGGCGGTTTCTGCGGTTTCTGCGGTTGCTGCGTCGGCTCCGGTTTTTCTAGACACAGATTTGGAGTAAAACGCATCCAAACTGGAGTCTGAGATGTTGAAGAAGGTAAACGTGCAGGAAGTTGCGCTGGCGGCGTCTACGGCCGCGCTACGCGCGCCCTCCGTCGCCGCCAGCGCCGCCGAATTCAAGCGCTGGTCCGTCGGGCGCAAACGCGCTGTCGTCCTGCGCTTGCTGCGCGGCGAATCGATTGACCCGGTGTCTCGCGAAGTGGGCGTCACGATCGCCGAGCTCGAACAATGGCGCGAACTCGCCCTGGCAGGCATCGAAGCCGGTCTGAAGTCGCGCCAGACTGATCCGTTGGAAGTCAAGCTCAAGGAAGCCGTGCATCGCGTCGGCGAACTGACCATGGATGTCGAATGCTGAGCATGGAGCGCGAGCGGCAGGAGCGCCGCCCTTTGATCGTCCAGAGCTCGTCGACATGAGCCACACGATCTCCGCGACAGGCAAACTGACGTTGCCCGCGAATTTCGGATCCATTAACTGAGCGGAGATTATGCCACCCGTTGGTTCTGGGCGGCGTACCAGTCCCGCTCGAATTGCATCGGGCTGACGTAG
>JAYFRX010000236.1:0-4575 GCA_040946945.1 Burkholderia sp.
TCCGTAAGCTCGGCGGTGCCGACGAACCTCTGGATGCTCGCCGTTGCCTTGCATCGTCCAACCGATAAACGCGTTGACCATGACTTGAAGTCCGCCTAACCTACAAAACCCTGCCGCCCCAACCTTCAACTACGAATGGGACGCCGCCGGTGTTCGGATGGGGCAAGACAGTCGGACGAATTAGACAAGCGATGTATCGAGGACTTGAACGTGTAGACCAGTTCTTCGTGCTGACGCAGGTCGGGTACAACCTAACGCGTACGCGCACACTTGTCGGTTGAGGGGCAGAAAGCAATGGATAACACCGATATGGTGAACCTCGGCGAGCAACGTCGAATGCCCGCAAACGTGTTCCGCGTTTCAAACGTGCGAACCCAGCATCCGTCGCAATGCATCTAAGCGCATCAACGACGGATACTTCAACGGCCTGCTAAACAACCGGCTCCGGTACACCACGGTTCCGCCGGAGAGGCAAGATGCCGCGGGCCGCGATACGAAATTTTAAACAAATCAGGCACTTAACTTACCAAAAAGAAACGGTTCCGGGTATAATCTCCGATTACCCTAAATCGATTTTTCGATGGTTGGGTTGTTCGCTGCTTTCACGTTTTCCGGGAGTGGGAATGTCCAATCTAAGCGACGCGCTGCAGTTGAAGTTGGCATCCAGCCAGCTTCCAGTCGCGGCTTACTTTGATGAGGCGCGTCTCCAGCGCGAAGTCGAAACCCTATTCAAGAAAGGACCTCGTTACGTCGGGCACGAATTGATGGTGCCCGAGGCGGGAAACTATTTTGCCCTGCCTTCCGAAAAGGGAGGCCGCGTGCTCGTGCGCAACCAGGAGTCGCGCATCGAGCTGCTGTCCAATGTCTGTCGCCATCGGCAGGCGATCATGCTGAACGGCCGCGGCCACGCGAACAACATCGTGTGCCCGCTGCACCGCTGGACCTACGATCTCGACGGGCAACTGCTCGGGGCACCCCATTTCCCCGACAAGCCCTGCCTAAACCTCGGCAAGTCGCCTCTGCAGAACTGGCAGGGGTTGCTGTTCGAGGCCGAGGGCCGAAACGTCGCGCAGGATCTCGCGAACCTTGGCACGCGCCATCACTTCGACTTCTCGGACTACCAGTTCGATCGCGTCGAGTCGCACGAGTGCGACTATAACTGGAAGACCTTCATCGAGGTCTACCTCGAGGATTACCACGTCGTCCCGTTCCACCCGGGCCTCGGCAGCTTCGTGTCCTGCGATAATCTCAAATGGGAGTTCGGCGACTGGTACAGCGTACAGGCGATCGGCGTACACAACGCGCTCGCCAAGCCGGGCAACCCGACGTACCAGAAATGGCATGAACAGGTGCTGCGCTTCCGCAATGGCGTGCCGCCCGAGTTCGGCGCGATCTGGATGGTCTACTACCCGTGCCTGATGATCGAGTGGTATCCGCACGTGCTGGTGGTGTCCTGGCTGATTCCGCGCAGGCCGCAGAAGACCACCAACATCGTCGAGTTCTACTATCCCGAAGAAATCGCGCTGTTCGAGCGCGAGTTCGTCGAGGCCGAGCGGGCCGCCTACATGGAAACGGCCGTCGAGGACGACGAGATCGCGATGCGCATGGACGCCGGCCGCCGCGCGCTGATGGAGCGCGGCGAGTCGCAGGTCGGGCCGTATCAGAGCCCGATGGAAGACGGCATGCAGCACTTCCACGAATTCCTGGGGCGCAAGCTGGGAAGCTTCTGAAGCTGCCGGCAGTGTACCAGATCGGGTTGTTTAGACACGATTTTGCGATCAGGCGGCAAGTGGCAAGAGCGCTGCCTGACGGGCTTCGAGGGGGATCTTGAAGCCCAGTTTTTCGAGACGACATTCGTGATTGTATCGGTCCTTAAACGCGACGGCGGCAGCACGAACTTCTTCAACGTTGTTGAACAGACGCCCGTGGATAGCCGGCGGCCTTCATGGTAGCCATGCTCCTTCATGGTCCGATTGAGACCCTCGGCGACGCCGTTGGTCTGCGGCTCAGCGACGAAGGCGTAGCTCGGCGTAATCCCGCAGAACTTGAGCTGGGCGCGGAAATCGTCCGACCTGTACTGCGAGCCGTGATCCATTCACAGGGACAGTCCGCGGCCGGCATCAGCTTCGACCGATCCGAACTGCTCGCGCACCCCTTGGCTGATTGGCTCCAGTGCGGCAAAGCGGTCGCCCACTTTGGTGACGTGGATGCCAACACACGCCGCGTCGCAATGATCAACCGCAGCGAAGATCCAGACCAGGCCCTCATCGACGGTTTGAACCTTGGTGCCACCGGTGCCCCACATTTCGTTAGGCCGATCAGTCGTCATTCGACCATCATGAGCGTTGGGCGGTTTCTGCGGTCGCCGGTGGGGCGAAAGCAGGCCGTTTTCGCGGATCAGCCGCGCCACACTGGCGCGGGACACGCGGATGTCGTCCTGAATGCGCAAGCGTGCCCAGACCTTGCGCGCCCCTTCGCCGACGAACGGCGTGCGAGTCAGATCGGCGCGAACAGCTGCGAGCCGCTCGTGATCGGGCCACCTTGGGCTTTGGGCTACGTCGACAGGGGCACACGTGGGGTGACCTTGTTGAGCGCCCTGGCGCGCTCGGCATAGATCGTGGAGCGCGGCAAGTCGAGCACCTGGCATACCCCGTTGCAATCCGAAGGGTTTGCCTGTCGCGGAGATCGTGTGGCTCATGTCGACGAGCTCCGGACGCTCAAAGGGCGGCGCTCCTGCCGCTCGCGCTCCATGCGCAGCATTTCGACCCCCATGGTCAGTTCGCCGACGCGATGCACGGCTTCCTTGAGCTTGACTTCCAACGGATCGGTCTGGCGCGACTTCAGACCGGCTGCGATGCCTGCCAGGGGCGAGTTCGCGCCATTGTTCGAGCTCGGCGATCGTGACGCCAACTTCGCGAGACACCGCGCCAATCGATTCGCCGCGCAGCAAGCGCAGGACGACAGGGCGTTTGCGCCCGACGGACCAGCGCTTGAATTCGGGGGCGCAGGCGGCGTCTACGGTCGCGCTACGCGCGCCCTCCGTCGCTGCCAGCGCAACTTCCTGCACGTCTACTTTCTTCAACATCTCAGACTGTAATTTAGATGCGTTTTATCCCAAATCTGTATCTAGAAAAACCGGAGGCCGGCGCAGGAATAATTGCTGTCTCGAATTCTATCCTGGGTCTTCGCGGAATCGTGTGGGTAAAAATGAGCCATTTTTCAGATCTTGGGCAGCATGCACGTGAGGATCTTCAGGCTAGATACAGGCGGCGTCCCATTCGTAGTTGAAGGTTGGGGCGGCAGGGTTTCGTAGGTTAGGCGGACTTCAAGTCATGGGCAACGCGTTTATCGGTCGGACGATGCAAGGCAACGGCGAGCATCCAGAGCTCGTCGGCACCGTCGAGCTTACGGAATCGCTTCTCAGCTTCCAGGAAGCCAGTGGCCGCCCATCGCATCGCCATGTCGACATCGCGATAGCGGTTGACCCGGCCGCTGACGCGGCGCACCGCGCCGTTCGGATTCTCGATCAGGTTCGTCGTCGCCAGGCTGCGGATCAGCCGCGGCGTCAGGTCCAGGCGGTTGACCGTGAACGTTTCCTCAAGCCCCTCAAGCAGCGAGGCCGTCGCGTCCGGATGGTCGGTCTTCAACCATGCCGCCTGGGCCTTCAGCCGAGCGAGGCCGTCGTCGGCCGGCAGCTTGTACGCGGCACGCATGACCGAGGCGACCTGCTGTCGGGTCTGCTTCGCCAGCCGTTCGGTCACGTTGCGAATCTTGTGGGTCCGGCACCGCTGGACGTGGGCACGTTCGCCGAACACTGCCTCGATCGCCGAGCGCAGCGCCTTGGACCCATCAATCACGAACAGATAGTCCCGGTCGGTCGCCAGCCCCCGTTCGATCAGGCTATTCAGCAGATCCTTAACGACTTCGGCGTTCTCGCTCGAACCGCTCGCCAGCCCCATCAAATGCTTCTGGGCGTCGCTCTCGACGCCAATCGCGGTGAGGATGCGGCACCCATCGACGATGATACCGTCCAGGTAGATGGCTAGGATGTCGTGATCCTCGAAGCGACGCTCCATCAGCCCGTCAAGCTTCTTCTTGCTCGCCTTCACGAACTGGCGCGAGACGCTGCTCTTCGAGATGCCGACGGTGGGGGCCATTTCAGGCAACGCCTCGTCCTACTTTCGGGTCGACACGCCGCTGACCATGATGTCGTACATGCGCTGCGTGAGCCGTTCGTCGTCGCGCAGCTGCGTGTAGGCGGGAATCGGCACTTCCTTGCCGCGCTTGTCCCGCAGCCGGGGCCGCTGAACCCGCAGCTTGCGTTCGTCCATCACGATTCGGCCTGGCTGCGAGCCATGCCAGCGCACGTCGCCGGCGGCACGCCCCGCGTGCTTGTCGCCGGCCACCTCGCGAGCAGACACCATCAGCAATTGTTCGACGAGCGCGCAGCCAGCGTCGTACATCAGCGCGTCAACACTGATGCGCGTGTTCTGGATCAGATCGCGCATCGGAAGCCACAACTGTTCGTGCTCGGCAAAGCTGGCGCGCAGGGCCTCGTGCTCCTGTTTGCTGACG
>JAYFRX010000237.1:0-4555 GCA_040946945.1 Burkholderia sp.
GGGGAGCAATGGAACAGGGAAGTCAGTTAAGACCTCCGGCCATGCAAAACAGCCGGGGGCCTCGTTAAATCTTGTCCGAAAGAGGATCGCTCAACGGACGCTAAGCAATCGATCGTTCAAGCCCCGTAAATACGCCACATTAGGCGTCTCATTTAGCTGGTACTAAATTTATTGCGCTGAAGGGAGGCTTTACGTTACATTTTTGGTCATGATGCAGACTCTGATTGGCTATGCTCGTTGTTCGACCGACAAACAGGACCTTGCTGCACAGCAGGATGCCCTGCTGAAACTCGGTGTGGCACCAGATCGTATTTACACTGATCCTGGTTTTACCGGGACGAATAGAGCACGCCCTGGCCTTGATCAGGCCCTTGCGGCTGTGCGCAATGGCGATACCCTCGTTGTCTCAAAACTCGATCGACTCGCCCGCTCTGTTCCCGATGCTCGCACGATCGGCGACAATCTTGCTGCACGTGGCGTGAAACTACAGCTTGGGTCCAGCATCCATGACCCGACTGATCCCATGGGTAAGCTGTTTTTCAACATCCTCGCTACCTTCGCCGAGTTTGAGGCCGATCTGATCCGAATGCGTACTCGCGAGGGCATGGCCGTCGCACGAGCCAAGGGAAAACTAAGAGGTAAGAAGCCCAAGCTCTCCGATCGTCAGCAAAAGGAGCTACGGCGGATGTACGATACGAGTAACTATTCGATCAGCGATCTGGCTGAACTGTTCTCGATCTCACGACCAACCGTCTATCGTACCCTCGCCCGACAGGCGGTTTGATGTCATGCCCGTCAGCTTCCTGTCCGCCACACAACGGGAACGCTACGCTCGCTATCCAGAGACACTTTCCAGTGAAGAACTGGCGCGCTACTTCCACCTAGACGATGATGACCGCGAGTGGATCGCCACCAAACGTCGTGGCAGCAGCCGTCTGGGCTATGCACTACAACTGACAACCGTGCGTTTTCTAGGTACGTTTCTGGAAGATCCCACTGCCGTGCCAGAAGCCGTACTGCGCACCCTCGCAACCCAGCTCAATATTCCTGAGTTTGCCGATTGCGTCGCAGCTTATCGCAGAACCAGGCAACGCTGGCAGCACACAACAGAAATTCGCGTACGCTATGGCTACCGTGAATTCGCAGACACCGGCAATCAATTTCATCTTGGGCGCTGGCTATGCGCTCTGTGTTGGACAGGCACCGACCGCCCGAGTGTGCTTTTCGAGCATGCCAACAGTTGGTTGATTGGTCACAAGGTACTGCTGCCTGGCGTCACCCTTTTGGAACGGTTCGTTGCCGAGGTGCGGTCGCGCATGGAGTCGCGACTTTGGCGGCTGCTGACGCGTGACGTAACAGATGCCCAGCGCCAACGCCTTGACGATTTGCTGGATCCTGTCGAAGGTAGTCGCCAATCCTGGCTTGATCGATTGCGCAAGGGACCGGTACGCGTGAGTGCCCCAGCACTGGTACAAGCATTGTTGCGCATCGAAACGATACGTGACCTGGGAATCAAACTGCCTAATACCAAGGTGCCCCCAGTCGCATCGGGGCATTGGCACGCTTTGCCAGCACAGCCAAAGTCTCAGCCGTGGCCAGACTCCCAGACGCACGGCTACCCTGGTGTCTTTTGTCCACAGTCTAGAAGCCAGTGCTCATGACGATGCCCTTGATGTGCTCGACCAGTTGTTGCGCGAACTGTTCAGCAAGGCGCAAAAGGAAGATCGCAAGACCAGGCAGCGTACGTTGAAAGACTTGGATCGGGCCGCTTCAACGCTGGCCAGCGCATGCCGCATGCTGCTCGACCCAAACCTGCCAGACGGAGAATTACGCGAGCGGGTGTATGCCGCTATTGGACAAGACGAACTGACCCAAGCCCTGAATGATATTGGTACCCTGGTGCGTCCGCCAGACGACGTGTTCTACACCGAACTGGCGGCCAAACAGGCGACTGTGACGCGTTTTTTACCGACGCTGCTGCGTGTCATTCAGTTCGACGCCAATCCGACAGCACGCCCACTGGTACAGGCACTACAATGGTTGCATCAGAGGCCAGGCCATGACCCCGCTATCACCATTGTGGACAAGGCATGGCAACGTCATGTCGTGGGAGAGGACGGAAAGGTCAATGCCAGAGCCTTTGCCTTCTGTGCCCTCGCCAAGTTGCGTGTGGCGATTCGTCGGCGCGACGTATTTGTCAATTCAAGCTGGCGATATGCCGACCCGCGCGCGGGCCTGTTAGAAGGGACTGAGTGGGAGGCTGCGCGGCCTGTCATTTGCCGCTCACTGGAGTTGAGCGTGCAACCGCAGGCCACCTTGGCTGCGTTGACGCAAGAACTGGATGAAACCTATCGGCGTGTCGCTGCACGCCTACCCGAGAACGACGCGGTTCGTTTTGAGACAGTTGGCGACAAGACAGAACTGGTACTCAGCCCTCTGGAAGCATTGGCGGAACCGGCATCGCTGATCGCTTTGCGTCATGAGATCAAGATACGCATGCCCCGCGTCGATCTGCCGGAAATCCTACTGGAGATAACAGCCCGCACCGACTGCATGGAGGCGTTCTCGCATCTAACTGAACGCACAGCACGGGCCGCCAATCTAAACACCAGTCTGTGCGCGGTGCTCCTGGCCGAAGCCTGCAACACTGGCCCCGAACCGTTTGCACGCCAGGACACACCAGCACTGCGGCGGGACAGACTGCTGTGGGTTGATCAAAACTACGTGCGGGATGACACGCTGACTGCCTGCAATGCCGTGCTGGTAGCCGCACAAAACCGCATCGCACTGGCCCGCACTTGGGGAGGCGGCGATGTAGCTTCGGCTGACGGCATGCGTTTTGTGGTGCCTGTACGCACCGTCCATGCCGGACCAAACCCAAAATACTTCAATCGTGGACGCGGCGTGACTTGGTATAACCTGCTGTCCGATCAATGCTCGGGGCTAAACGCGATTACCGTCCCCGGCACCTTGCGCGACAGCCTGGTGTTACTGGCGGTCGTGCTAGAGCAACAGACCGAATTGCAGCCCACGCAGATCATGACCGACAATGGCGCTTATAGCGATGTAGTGTTCGGCTTGTTCCGGCTTCTGGGGTATAGGTTTAGCCCACGCTTGGCAGACATCGGTGGCACTCGGTTCTGGCGAGTCGATGCACAAGCCGACTACGGCGAACTCAACGCCCTGGCAAAACAGTGCGTCAACCTTGATCGCATCACACCACATTGGGACGACGTACTGCGTTTGATTGGTTCACTCAAACTTGGCCTGGTGCCCGCGATGGGAATCATGCGCACCCTGCAGGTCGATGAGCGACCGACACGACTGGCCCAGGCCATCGCTGAAATTGGTCGCATCGACAAGACTATTCACACACTGAACTTCATTGACGACGAGTCGCGCAGACGCGGAACGCTGCAGCAACTCAATCTCGGCGAGGGTCGCCATAGCCTGGCCCGCGAGGTCTTCCACGGCAAGCGCGGAGAACTGTTCCAGCGCTACCGCGAGGGACAGGAGGATCAGTTGAGTGCGCTCGGACTAGTCGTGAACATGATCGTTTTGTGGAACACCTTGTACATGGACGCGATACTCACACAGCTACGCCGCGAAGGCTATCCGGTGCGACCCGAAGACGAGACGCGGCTTTCGCCGTTTGGTCATGAGCATATCAACATGCTCGGGCGCTACTCATTCTCCGTACCGGATGCCGTCGCACGCGGAGAACTGCGGCCACTTGGGAAAGCCTCAGAAACCTGAATTACTCAACTTTATTGGAACAAACACCCCATGAGCCATCCACCTTTCCAACAAGCGCTGACCGATGCCGAACTCGATAGGCTGACTGATTTTCTTGATGCCATCGGCTCACCGGCCATGAACCTTGAAATGCTTGACGGCTATTTTGCTGCATTGATCTGCGGCCCGGAGATGGTGCCGCCCAGTGAGTACCTACCACAAATCTGGGGCGAGAATTTCAGTTTTGAGAGCAACGTCCAGGCTACCGACATGATGGGACTCATCATGTCGCCACTGGAACACGATTGCATCGGAATTGCTTCACACGCTGGAGGAGCCCGACGTGTATTTGCCAGTGCTGTTGGAGGATGGCGATGGCATTGCTCACGGCAACGATTGGGCTCTGGGCTTTATGCGCGGAGTCCAGGCCCGTCCTGGAAGTTGGCGTGACCTGATCGACAGCGACGAACATAGCGGGCCGATGCTCCCCATCATGGTATTGGCCTATGAGAATGACCCCGATCCAGCGCTGCGACCACCGTCGATTACTAACGAAAAGCGTGAAGAATTGATTGAGATGATGATCGCCAGTTTGACGATAATCTATCGCTTCTTCGAGCCTCATCGATGGTCGCTGGCACAGACACCACTCGATGTACCACTACGCAGAGAAGGGCCGAAGATTGGGCGCAATGATCCCTGTCCGTGCGACAGTGGACGCAAATTCAAGCATTGCTGCGGATCCAACTCCCCAACGATGCACTGACCATCAGGAAATTGTGCTTAACTGACTTCCCTGTTCCATTGCTCCCCGGACCCC
>JAYFRX010000238.1:0-4519 GCA_040946945.1 Burkholderia sp.
GGGCCGCCCTCTGTTCATGCGGCTCTCGCCCGTGCCGGGCTTTACCAAAGCGGCCCTTGAGGTCTGGGCGGCCAGCAGCCTGATGCCCACCGCGTGCGTCGTTTCCGATGGCCTGTGGTGTTTCGACAGCGTGACGCAAAAGGCTGCCAGTCATGAGCGGCATGTCACGGGCGGTGGCCGTCAGGCCGCGCAGCGCCCCGAGTTCCGCTGGGTCAACACGATGCTCGGCAACCTGAAAACGGCCCCCAAAGGCACGTACCACGCTATCGATCACGCCCAATATGCCCATCGCTATCTCGCTGAATTCGCCTACCGTTTCAACCGCCGTTTCGATTTGCCCGCGATGGCGCCGCGCCTGCTTCGGGCCGCCGTTACGACAAAACCTCATCCTCGCCGTGTGTTTAGGGTATCGGAGTCAAGTAACTGATCAGGAGATCGGAAATGTACTGAATGCCTTGCCCAAATCGCAGCACGTTCAGGCTGAGGCAGCGCGCTCAGCAATCTGGAGCGCCGCAACGCGTGCCGGGCCCTTGTCGCTTTGGATCAGTTGGTCGCGACGTATTCGGCCAAATATCTGGAAGCTGTGGAGAGGCTCACGCAGGACCGTGACGAACTGCTGGCGTTCTACGACTTTCCTGCAAAACACTGGCAGCGCGTCAGAACAACCAACCCGATCAAGTCGATCGTTCGCAACGGTGCGTCATCGCCTACCTGATTAGTTACTTTACTCCGATACCCCTCAACACACGGCGAAGATGAGGTTTTGCCGTAACGGCAGCCCGAAGCAGGCGCGGCGCCATCGCGGGCAAATCGAAACGGCGGTTGAAACGGTAGGCGAATTTAGCGGGATAACGATGGGGCATATTTGGCGTGATCGATAGCGTGGTACGTGCCCTTGAGGGCCGTTTTCAGGTTGCCGAGCATCATGTTGACCCAGCGGAACCCGGGGCGCTGCGCGGCCTGACGGCCACCGCCCGTGACATGGCGCTCATGACTGGCAGCCTTTTGCGTCACGCCGTCGAAACACCACAAGCCATCGGAAACGACGCACGCGGTGGGCATCAAGCTGATCTGAAACTGGATTCTGTTCATGGGCATGGCGCACGCTCCGTAAGCATCTGGAGCACGATACTTCGTTTCATGCCTGCTTCGGAGTCAAGTAACTAATCAGGTCGCACTATGCCCACTCGCAACTGTCTGTCGCGCGCGGCGTTCCTCGGCATGGCGTTCCAGCTCATCGAGTCCGTCGAGAAATCGTGGCGCGCCATCCCGCGGCGTCGACAAGCTCGAACGGCTTCTGAAGGACATTCCCTTCAAGGACGGAACCGGTGATCGATAGCACACCGGCTCAGCAACCGCTGGCCGCCTGATCATGCCGTCGATCGCTCGTACATCAGATTTGACAATAGCTCCCCAACGTGCTGCTGACACCGTATGAGCGGGTTTATCGATTCGCTTACGACACGGCGGCCGGAGCGAAGGCGAGCCTAAATCTGTACTCGCTGATCGAGACCTGAAAGTCGAACAACGCCGATGTCTATCAGTACCTCATCGACCTGTTCAAGGCGCTGCCGCTAGCGCAAACGGTCGACGACTACGAAGCGCTGCTGCTTTGGAAGCTTGGCAAACTCGCTCGCAAACCGAAGACCTGATCGTTAGCGGATCGGCCGCGGCGCAAGGGGAGGTTCACGGATCGCTTACGACTCTTCGTCGGCGGCCGGCTTGTTGCCGAAGAAGATCCGCGCCGCCAGCAGGCCGATCTCGTAGAGCACCACCAGCGGCAGGGCCAGCATCAGCTGCGAAAACACGTCAGGCGGCGTGATCACGGCCGACACCACGAAGGCGCCGACGATCACGTAGGGCCGGATCTCCTTGAGCTTCTTGAGCGGCAGCACGCCCATGCGCACCAGCAACACCACCACCACCGGCACCTCGAAGGTGACCCCGAAAGCGAGGAACATCCTCAGCACGAAGCTCACGTAATTGTTGATGTCGGTGGACATCTCGGTGCCGAGCCGAGCGTTGTAGTGCGCCATCATGCGGAAGATGGTCGGGAACACCAGGAAGTAGGCGAAGGCCATGCCGAAAAGGAACAGGAGGTAGCTGCTGCTCACCAGCGGCATCACCAGACGCTTCTCGTGCTGGTAGAGGCCCGGGGCCACGAAGGCCCAGATCTGGTAGAGCACGATGGGCAGGGCGATCACCAGCGCGACCAGAATCGTGACCTTCATCGGCACGAAGAACGACCCGGTCACGTCGGTGACGATCATCTTGCCGTTCTTGGGCAGGTTCTGCATCAGCGGCCGCGCCAGCAGCCGGAAGATGTCGGGCACCCAGTACACCAGCCCGACGAACACCACGAGCACGGCAGCGCCGGCCCGCACCAGGCGGGTACGCAGTTCGACGAGATGGGAGATGAAGGTTTCTTCCCGGGCTTCTTCCGGGTTGTGCTGGGGGTCGCTCACACCGGCTCTCGATGGATGTGATGGGCGCGCGCGGTCATCGTGCGCGGTCAGAAGAAACGCGTGGGCCGGCGCAGGCTGGCCGACTGGTGGCGCGCCACGCGGGCGGCTCCCGACTGCACGTGCGTGCGGCGCGTGGTGGCACGCTTGTACCAGGTGGGCGTGGCGCTCTGCTTGATAGGCCAGTTGCGTCGCTTGGGCGTGAAGGTGGCGCTGATCAGGCCGCCCTGCCAGGCGTGGGTGGAACTGTCGTAGGGATCGTAGGACGACCCGACCCCGACCGACACCTGCCCCGCCGAGGCATCCGATTCACCCGAGACGGCCGAACTCCAGGCGTCGTTGAGTTGGGGTTCGTGCTGGCGCAGATTGTCGTGGACGGTGGTCTCGACATTGCGCGCCGAGCTCTCGAAGTCGATCTTCATGGCGCGCAGCGCATCGAGTTCGATCTCGCGCGACACCTCCGCCTTCACGTCGTTGATATAGCGCTGGGCGCGCCCGAACAGCGCGCCGGCGGTGCGGGCCACGCGCGGCAGGCGCTCGGGGCCGAGCACCACCAGCGCGACGACGCCGATCAGCGCCATCTTGGAAAGACCGAGATCGAGCATCGCGGCGTCCTGTCAGCGCGAGGCGATCACGCCTTGCTCGAATCGGAGGAACGCGTCGCTTCCTTCGCGTCGACGTTCACCGAGCCCGTGCGCGGCAGTTGCTTCTGCCCGTCGGCCGGCGTTTCGCCCTCTTCCTTCATGCCGTCCTTGAAGCCCTTGACCGCGCCGCCAAGGTCGCTGCCGAGATTACGCAGCTTCTTGGTGCCGAACACTATCACGACGATCACCAAAACGATCAGCCAGTGCCAAATACTCAATCCGCCCATTATTCCACTCTCCTCAACCTCGCCGCCGCGGCGGCGCTAACTGCCGGCGGCACCGGCATGCGTTACGTTTTCCTTGCGCGGCACGGCGGCATGTGACGCATGCCGCCCGCCCCGTTCAACCCATCCTCTTCCACGGGCGTGGCCCGGCGATCAGGTGCGCGTGCAGGTGGTAAATCTCCTGCCCGCCACCCGGGCCTGTGTTCAGCACGGTCCGGAATCCGGTTTCGCCACCCGTGTAGGCGCAACCGAACTGTTCGGCCAGGCGCGCGACGAGGACCAGCATTCTACCAAGCAGCGGCGCGTCTTCCGCGCCGGCCGAGGACAGCGTCGGCAGGTGCCGGCGCGGGATCACCAGCACATGCGTCTCGGCCGCCGGATTGATGTCGCGGAACGCGACAAACTCCTCGTCCTCGTGCACCTTGCTGCTCGGGATCTCACCCGAGGCAATTCTGCAGAACAGGCAGTTCGGATCGTGACTCATGATGCTCCCGGCGCGCCGCCCGCCCTCAGAACCATGCCTGCGGATCGAGCGGCTTGTTGTCGTTCAGGTACAGCCAGCCCTTGATGATACGGTACAGCGTCCGGACCCAGACCAGGCCCAAGATGAAAAATCCGACCACCACCAAGATCAGCGCGAAGCCGATCAGGTAGAGGATCAGCGCACGCCAGAAGGTGCGGATCTGCCACTCGAAATGCGCCTAGTAACGCGTAGCGACCACGTCCGCGCGCCTCACGTAGTTGATGATGATCGCGACCACAGCCTGGTGATGCAGCCCGTCAACCAGTGAATCGCATACAAACCGTACAGCACGTCCGTGAGCGTGCGCAGCGACTCCTCGCGCTCGCTCAACAGGCCGCCGCCAGGATAGCTGGCCGAAACCGCTGCTCCGCCGGGCTGGATCGAAGGTTCGTCCATGATGCCACTTCCGTCTGGTGGAGTTAATGTCGAATTTGGTGTAGGGCGGTCGGTCGGGATGTGAGAAGGCTGTTGCGTGAGCATGTTGCTTTCTGCGGTAACGCTTAGAGACCAGTTCAAATCTATGGTCACCCCCGTTTTTGCAACACTGATCTTTGATGATGTGGTTGGCTTGCCTAAATCTATCCGGCGTCATTGTGGGGATTGGCTCCCCGCGCCACGATGAGAGTCGCGCCTGACGGTCCTGAAAAACCCCGCGGCCTTGAAGGC
>JAYFRX010000239.1:0-4512 GCA_040946945.1 Burkholderia sp.
AGGTCCTCCCCGATGCGCGCGATGTATTCGACTCTAGCATCTTCGGCTTTCCGCGCGCCTACATCACTGCGAGCGATCGCTTCTGCATACCGACGGTTTTAGTCGCCGCGCAGCGGCTTACCTTGATACTGCTCGGCGAGCCGCAGATAGGTCGGATGCGGTTCCAGCCCGGCCTGCGCACAGAAGATGACGGAACCAGCGGTTGCCAATTGCTACATGGCCGATCTCGTCGCGCAGGATCACATCGAGGATCGCGGCCAACGCCTGGTCGCCGGCCTGCATCAGCCGCGCGTGGATCGGCGGCGAGGCGTCGAGCCCGCGGGTCCTCCAGCGTGCGCGGCACCAACGCCATGCGCGAGAGTACGTCACCGGCGGTGCGCTCGCACATTTCCCCGAGCCCGGTCGGGGGCCAGGAAATCGCCGTAAGCGTGCCTCAATTCCGCCAGGCGCGAGGCCAGCAGCGAGTAGTGATATGCCTTCTCGGCCGCCACCTTGAGCCAGTCTGCATAAAGGCCTCGGGCATGGCCGGAAAGCGCCAGACCGCGTCGAGCGCGAGATTGATCACATTGAACTCGATATGGGCAAGTGCGTGCAGCAGGGTGGCGTGCCCGGCTTTCGAGCACATCGAGCGCCGCCGTAGGAAGCGCGGCTCGACCAGATCGGGACGCGTCGGTCGCCCCGGCAAGGCCAGCGGCAGCGCAAAACGGCGTTCGGAATCGACCTGGGCGCGGGCTGGCCAGCAGATCGGCATGCAGCTCACGCACCTGCGCGGCCTTGGCGAACAGCTCGACCTCGAGCAGCGCAGCAGGCGGGCGTGGAAGAGGGAGCGGACGGCGCGGCGGACGAAAAATTCGGGTCGGACATGAAAACGGCTTCGGCACAGCGTACACGATCAATTCGCGCAAGCGTTTACAATGGCGCATTCGGATAGACGCCAGCATCGCGCGGATCATGCCGGTCCCGCGCACGGTGCCTGCCCACGGTCCCAGGCAACCGGGCACATTATACCGGCGCGCGACAGGTGCCCCACCCGGCTCAACGAACCCCAGGAGACAACGCGTGACCATCTACAAGCTCGGCGAAGACGCTCCGACCATTCATGAAAGCGTGTTCGTCGCGGATACCGCGGCGGTCATCGGCAAGGTGGTGCTCGAGGAGAACGCGAGCGTCTGGTTCGGCTCCACGATCCGCGGCGACAACGAGCCGATCGTGGTCGGTGTCGGCAGCAACGTGCAGGAAAGCGCGGTGTTGCACACCGACCCGAGCTGCCCGCTGACGGTGGCGCCGAACGTGACGATCGGCCACCAGGCGATGCTGCACGGTTGCACCATCGGCGAGGGTTCGCTGATCGGGATCCAGGCAGTGGTCTTGAATCGGGCGGTGATCGGCCGCAACTGCTTGGTCGGTGCCGGTACCGTGGTGACCGAGGGCCAGGTGTTCCCTGACGACTCGCTGATCCTGGGCGCGCCGGCCAAGGTGGTGCGCACGCTCAGCAAGAAAGACATCACGCGCATGCACGCGAACACGCACAACTACGCGCAGCGACGCGCGTATTTCAAGGAACAGCTGGTGCGGATCGGCTGAATGCCGCGCTGCCGCTGCCCGTCAATCGAGGAACCGAAGTGAACGACCAGTTACAGAAATTCATGTTCAACACGGCATCGGTGCGCGGCGAGATCGTCTCGCTCGGCAACACCTGACGGCGAGGTGCTGACGCGCCGCAACTAGCCGGTGCCGGTGCGCAACCAACGTGCCCGTCGAAATGATGGCCGCCTGCGCGCTGCTGTCCGCGAACTTGAAGTTCAACGGCACGCTCATCATCCGGATCTACGGCGACAGGCCGGTCAAGATGCTGGTGGTGCAATGCGGCTCGGACCTGCCGATCCGCGCCACCGCCAAGCTGTCGGACGCCACCGCCGACACGCTCGGCTATGACATGTCCTTCGTCGAGCTGGTCAACGCAAGCGGCCACGGCCGTTGCGTGATCACGCTCGACTCGGCCAACAAGAAACTCGGCCAGCAGCTCTACCAGGGTATCGTGCAGATCAACGACCACGACGGCCCGATCGAGTCGGTCGCGCAGATGCTCGAACAGTAGATCACCATTCGGAGCAGCTCGATACGCCGCTGTGGCTGGCCGCCAACGGCAAGCGCGCGGTCGGCATGCTGCTAGAAGCTGCCGGGCGACGTCGGCATTGTGCCGGTCGCTAATGAGTCAGACCTCGATAACTGGGAGCGCGTCTGCACGCTCGGCAGCATGCTGTCGTCGCAGGAACTGCTCGATACGGAACCCGAGACGGTGTTTCGGTGTCTGTTCTGGCAGGAAAGCGCTCGCCACTTCGAACCGGCCGCGACGCGCTTTCAGTGCACCTGCTCGCGCGAAAAGGTTGGCGGGATGCTGCGGATACTGGGCTGCGAGGAAGTGGACAGCGTGATCCAGGAATCCGGCCATGTCGAGATTCATTGCAAATACTGCAACGAGCGTTATGAATTCCACCCGGTCGATGTAGAACAACTGTTCGTGATTTCTAAAATCGGCGCCGGCGTCGCGTCGGCCGGCAAACATCGTCACTGAGGGCTCGCGCGTCATCGCGGGTGCCTCGAAGGAAAAGCCGTCATGAAGTCCCTGCCCCTGTCACTCTCGCTGCCAACGGCCGTTGTCGTGCTCACGCTGGCCGGCTGCGCGATGCCGCCGTCCTCGACAGTGCTCAGCCGCCTGCCCGACGGCCAGTCGGGCGCAGCCACCGCCACTGCCCAGCCGCTCACGACCGCGGAAAAGCAGCGCTACGACGCGATCGACCGGCAAGTGCTGCGCGAGCAAAATGAGATCATGTTGGCCGAGGCGGCCGCGCGCGCCTATTCCTACTACGCGCCGACGCCCGGCGGGTATTACGGCGGCGGCTGGAATCGCGGCTGGGGCACCGATGCCGGTTACGGCTACCCCGGCTGGAGATGGGGCTTGTAAGCGCCATCGCCAGCCTTGGCCCGGCCAATAAAAAAGGGGCTCTTGAAAAATGAGTGGGTTACGAGGCATGCGGATGGATTTTCGAGAAGTTGAGCTTGCCAGCGATCAAAAACAGCACCGTGCGCATGGTCGCGAGGTTGGTGTACCCGCGAGCTTTTCGCTTCACGGCCTGGAAGAGCCCGTTGATGGTTTCCAGGAAGCCGTTGGTCTGACGCGTCTGGGGCCAGGACTCGCCGACCGTGCGGGCTACCGCTGCGAAAGACATCTGCTGAGCGAACATCAGCGCCATCGCTTCGAACAGCACAGCGTAAAGCCTTTGAGCTTGCCGGCCCAATCGGGTTTGACGAGCGCCACGCGGCCATCAGTCAGCTTGACGCAAGGTGTGAGTACTTCGGAGGCGGAGCAGTCGCGCTGGAAGACGTTCAGATGCCAGAGCTTCCGCATGGAGAGGTCGGTGTGGCAAGGGTGAGCGGTCGGAAGTGAGTGGCTGTAAACATCCGCATGCTGGAGTCTACTCTCGATTTTTGGCGAAATGAGAGATGCCTTCGATCATGGATGCGTTCGTTGAGTTGCGGGATCCGCGGTGCCGTCAGTGCCGTTACCCGCTGGACGAGATTGTGCGGAGTGGAAGACTGGGAGACGATGGCGCTGTGGGGGCGAACCTGACTGGGGTGGCTGCGCAAGCATCTGGCTTACGCGAACGGAATTCCATGCGAAGACCCGTTCAGGCGGGTGTTCAGCGGAGTGAGCTCGGTTGCCTTCAAGCGCTGCTTCATCGAATGGGCGGGGCACCTGTGTTCGAGCCTCGCGGGCCTGCACTTCGCAATTGACGGCAAGACGGTGCACAGCAACGCGGGCCGTAGCGGGCATACGCTGCATCTGATCTCGGCGTGGCGTTCTGATAAAAGCTCCTTAATTAGTTACTTGAATCCGAGACCATCAACATACGGCGAGGATGAGGTTTTGTCGTAACGGCGGCCCGAAGCAGGCGCAGCGCCATCGCGGGCAAATCGAAACGGCGGTTGAAACGGTAGGCGAATTCAGCGAGATAGCGATGGGCATATTTGGCGTGATCGATAGCCTGGTACGTGCCCTTGAGGGCCGTTTTCAGGTTGCCGAGCATCGTGTTGACCCAGCGGAACTCGGGGCGCTGCGCAGCCTGACGGCCACCGCCCGTGACATGGCGCTCATGACTGGCAGCCTTTTGCGTCACGCCGTCGAAACACCACAGGCCATCGGAAACGACGCACGCGGTGGGCATCAGGCTGCTGGCCGCCCAGACCTCAAGGGCCGCTTTGGTAAAGCCCGGCACGGGCGAGAGCCGCATGAACAGAGGACGGCCATCGTCAGATGGTTTGCACGGCCGCTACAAACGGCGTCTTGCCGGGCGCGGCCACGCCCACAGCCTTACCGCCGGAGCATTCCCCGCCCAGATACGCGTCGTCGACCTCGACCCGTTCGTCGAGCCGGCGTCGCTCTTCGCGCAGCCACATGGTCTCCAGCAACTTGTGCTTGATGAGCCAGACCGTCTTGTAGCTCACGCCCAG
>JAYFRX010000240.1:0-4496 GCA_040946945.1 Burkholderia sp.
ATCCAAACGGCGCGGTGCGCCGCGTCAGCGGCCGGGTCGACCGCTATCGCGATGTCGACATGGCGATGCGATGGGCGGCCACTGGCTTCCTGGAAGCTGAGAAGCGATTCCGTAAGCTCGGCGGTGCCGACGGACCTCTGGATGCTCGCCGTTGCCTTGCATCGTCCGACCGATAAACGCGTTGACCATGACTTGAAGTCCGCCTAACCTACGAAACCCTGCCGCCCCAACCTTCAACTACGAATGGGGCGCTGCCCCACACCTACCTTCTTCATGCGTAAGCCCTGCACCGAGGCCTGCCTGTCCTCCCGGACGGTTCCTTTTCCTCATCCAGCTATGGTGTAATCTCGCCATGACTATCTGCAACCAGTTCCAGACCGTCGCGCTCGTTGGGCGCAGCAATACGCCGGGCATCGCCGAACCACTCGCCGCGCTCGCCGCCGACATCGCGAAGCGCAGGCTCGGGGTCATGTTCGAAGCCGCCACGGCGACACAATACGGCATCACCGGCTATCCGGCGCTGACCCCCACCGAAATCGGCGCGCGCGCCGATGTCGCGATCGTGCTCGGCGGCGACGGCACGATGCTCGGCATCGGCCGCCAGCTCGCGCCCTACAAGACCCCGCTGATCGGCATTAACCACGGCCGGCTCGGCTTCATCACCGACATTTCCGCCTCGAAGATGCTCGAACTGGTGCCGCTGATGCTGGCGGGCAGCTTCGAGCGCGAGGAGCGCACCCTGCTGGAAGCGCGCATCGTGCGCAACGGCGAGCCGATCTATCACGCACTGGCCTTTAACGACGTGGTGGTGAACCGCAGCGGCTTCTCCGGAATGGCCGAGCTGCGCGTCTCGGTGGACGGCCACTTCATGTACAACCAGCGCTCGGATGGCCTGATCGTCGCCACCCCGACCGGCTCGACGGCCTATGCGCTGTCCTCGGCGGGCCCGATCCTGCACCCGCAGTTGCAGGGCATCGTGCTGGTGCCGATCGCCCCGCACGCGCTGTCGAACCGGCCGATCGTGCTGCCCGACGACGTCAAGGTCGGGATCCAGATCATCGGCGGGCGCGACGTTAACGTGAATTTCGACATGCAGTCGTTTACCGCTCTGCAACTGAACGACACCATCGACGTGCTCCGCTCGCGCCACACCGTGCCGTTCCTGCACCCGGTCGGCTACAGCTACTACACCACGCTGCGCAAGAAGCTGCACTGGAACGAGCATCCGTCGCACGACAACGATCCCGAATCCTGACGCGGCCCCGCCTCCCATCATGCTTCGCCATCTCTCGATACGCGACTTCGTCATCGTCGCCGCGCTCGATCTCGAATTCGACAGCGGCTTCACCGTGTTCTCCGGCGAGACCGGTGCCGGCAAATCGATCCTGATCGACGCCCTGGCGCTGGCGCTCGGCGAGCGCGGCGACGCCAGCGTGGTGCGCGCCGGCTGCCAGCGCGCCGACCTGTCCGTCGAATTTACGCCGCACGACCGTGTCGCGCAATGGCTCGACGCGCATGCCTTCGAGGCCGAGGACAGCATCATGCTGCGCCGCGTGATCGACACCAACGGCCGCTCGCGCGCCTTCATCAACGGCACCAGCGCGACGCTCTCGCAGCTTCGAGAGCTCGGCGAGATGCTGGTCGACGTGCATGGCCAGCATGCCCACCAACTGCTGATGCGGCCCGACGCGCAGCGCGAGCTGTTCGACACGTATGCGGGTCTGAGCGCCGACGCGGTCGTGGTGGCGCGCGGCTGGCACGCCTTGCGCGACGTGCTGCACCATATCGAAGTGGCCCAGACGCACGAGCGCGAGCTGCAGCTCGAACGCGAGAAGCTGGCCTGGCAGCTGGCCGAGCTCGACAAGCTGGCACCGCAGCCCGGCGAATGGGACGAGGTGAACGCCGAGCACCGGTGCCTGACGCACTCGGCAAACCTGATCGACGGCGTGCAGGGCGCGCAGCTGGCGATTTCCGAATCGGACGAGGCGATGCTGACCCAGCTGGGCACGATCATCTCGAAGGTCCGCTAGCTGGCCGCAGTCGACCCGACGCTCAACGACGTGCTAGCCTCGCTCAACCCGGCCGAGATCCAGCTGCGCGAAGCCTCCTATTCGCTGTCGCATTACGCGCAGCGGCTCGAGCTCGATCCCGACCGCCTGGGCCAGGTGGAGACGCGGCTCGACGCGCTGCACACGGCCGCGCGCAAGTTCCGCCTGCCGCCCGAGACACTGCACGACGAACACGCGGCACGCCGCGAGCAGCTCGCCGCGCTCGACGCAGCGGCCGACCTGTCGGCGCTGCAGGAAACGGCCGAGCGCGCCCGGCAGGCCTACCTGTCTGACGCGCGCACGCTGTCCGAGGCGCGCGCCCAGGCCGCCGAAGCGCTCGGCGGCGCGGTAACGGCCACCATGCAGGAACTGTCGATGGCCGGCGGCAGCTTCGAGGTCGGCCTGGTGCCGCTGGCCGAGGGCGGCACGCACGGGCTCGAGCAGATCGAGTTCCGCGTCGCCGGCCACCCGGGCGTGCCGCTGCGGCCGCTCGCGAAGGTAGCCTCGGGCGGCGAGCTGGCGCGCACCAGCCTGGCGCTGGCGGTGATCGCCAGCGCAGCGAGCCTCACACCGACTCTGATCTTCGACGAGGTGGACACCGGCATCGGCGGCGGCGTGGCCGAGGTAGTCGGCCGCCTGCTGCACCAGCTCGGCCGCGACCGCCAGGTGCTGTGCGTCACCCATCTGCCGCAGGTGGCGGCGCGCGGCGACCATCACTTCCAGGTTGCGAAGGCCCAGGATCCGAGCGGCGGTACCGTCTCCTCGGTCACCCCGCTCGATCGCGCGAGCCGCATCGAGGAGGTCGCGCGCATGCTCGGCGGGCTCGAGATCACAGCCACCACGCGCAAGCACGCCAAGGAAATGCTGGCGGCCTGAGACCGGCCTGCGTCGTTCCGCCGGATGTCGCCATCAGGCTGGCCGGAGCTGCCGGACCTGCTCGCGCCGGCAGTCCCGCGCCACACCCTGTGTGCCCCGTGTCCGCCCTGGCGGGCACCGCCGCCAAGCGGCTCTCAGGGGGGGCCACTCGTTCAAGCCGGCAGCGCCTCGATCGGCTCGACCTCGTCGAGCCTGGCGCGCGAGCCAGTGGCAATACCCGCCCAGGCTCCCGCGATCGATCGAAGCCGGGTCGATGCCGTCATATTCGCCGGCGCGGAAGGCGTGCTTCGAGAAATGGGTCTTCGCGGAATCGTGTGGGTAAAAATGAGCCATTTTTCAAATTGGACCCATCAATCACGAACAGATAGTCCCGGTCGGTCGCCAGCCCCCGTTCGATCAGGCTATTCAGCAGATCCTTAACGACTTCGGCGTTCTCGCTCGAACCGCTCACCAGCCCCATCAAATGCTTCTGGGCGTCGCTCTCGACGCCAATCGCGGTGAGGATGTGGCACCCATCGACGATGATACCGTCCAGGTAGATGGCTAGGATGTCGTGATCCTCGAAGCGACGCTCCATCAGCCCGTCAAGCTTCTTCTTGCTCGCCTTCACGAACTCGCGCGAGACGCTGCTCTTCGAGATGCCGACGGTGTGGGCCATTTCAGGCAACACCTCGTCATACTTTCGGGTCGACACGCCGCTGACCATGATGTCGTACATGCGCTGCGTGAGCCGTTCGTCGTCGCGCAGCTGCGTGTAGGCGGGAATCGGCACTTCCTTGCCGCGCTTGTCCCGCAGCCGGGGCCGCTGAACCCGCAGCTTGCGTTCGTCCATCACGATTCGGCCGGGCTGCGAGCCATGCCAGCGCACGTCGCCGGCGGCACGCCCCGCGTGCTTGTCGCCGGCCACCTCGCGAGCAGACACCATCAGCAATTGTTCGACGAGCGCGCGGCCAGCGTCGTACATCAGCGCGTCAACACTGATGCGCGTGTTCTGGATCAGATCGCGCATCGGAAGCCACAACTGTTCGTGCTCGGCAAAGCTGGCGCGCAGGGCCTCGTGCTCCTGTTTGCCGACGACCGTCAGCGGCAACTTGGCGCGACGCCCGGGTTTCTTGGTAGGCTTCATCTCGGCGGTTCTCCTGTTCTGGAGCTTGGTCTTGGAAACCCGATTCTCTCGGATTCCTGCGGGAACCGCCGCCTTCAACCTTCAACTATTTTTCTGATTAGTTACTTGACTCCGAGACCATCAACACACGGCGAGGATGAGGTTTTGTCGTAACGGCGGCCCGAAGCAGGCGCGGCGCCATCGCGGGCAAATCGAAACGGCGGTTGAAACAGTAGGCGAATTCAGCGAAATAGCGATGGGCATATTTGGCGTGATCGATAGCGTGGTACGTGCCCTTGAGGGCCGTTTTCAGGTTGCCGAGCATCGTGTTGACCCAGCCGAACTCGGGGCGTTGCGCGGCCTGACGGCCACCGCCCGTGACATGGCGCTCATGACTGGCAGCCTTTTGCGTCACGCCGTCGAAACACCACAGGCCATCGGAAACGACGCACGCGGTGGGCATCAGG
>JAYFRX010000241.1:0-4496 GCA_040946945.1 Burkholderia sp.
AGACCGTCTTGTAGCTCACGCCCAGCTGGCGTTTGAGCTCCAGTCCGCTGATGGCGTTCTTGCTCTGCGTCACCAGGTAGATCGCCAGAAACCAGGTCGTCAGCGGCAATTTCGTCTTCTCGAATACCGTTCCGACGATCGACGAGCATTGGTACCGGCAGGACTGGCTCAGGCATTCCCACAGTCGCCGGCCGTTGTAGGCGCTGGCGTAGTGCGTGCCCTTGCATCGAGGGCGCACCCAGCCATCAGGCCAGCGAGACTCGACCAGCGCGGCCTCGCATTGCGCTTCGTTGCCGTACTGCGCCTGAAATTCTTTCATCGACAGACCGGCCTAAAACTGGATTCTGTTCATAGGCATGGCGCACGTTCCGTAAGCATCTGGCGAACGATACTTCGTTTCATGCCTGCTTCGGGGTCAAGTAACTAATCAGGAAAAACATAGGTCTCACCGAGGCCGGCAACGTGCTCGATGATCACCGCCGCGCGAATGCAGACTCACAATCGGGAAAATTGTAGCAATAAAATCAAGGCCAAGACAAGTTCGGCGAACGATGGCGTCGCCTCGCCGGCACGCTGCCGCGGCTTTTTCCGCCGCGAGGGGCGCAACCCAACGGGCCTTCCGTATAATAAACGCCCCATGAATCTATTCCGAGCCCTGCTGACGGTCAGCGGCTTCACGCTCTTGTCGCGCGTGACCGGTCTGGCCCGTGAGACGCTGGTCGCGCGAGCGTTCGGTGCCAGCCAATATACCGACGCCTTCTACGTCGCGTTCCGCATCCCCAACCTGCTGCGCCGGCTGTCGGCCGAGGGCGCGTTCTCGCAGGCCTTCGTGCCGATCCTCGCCGAGTTCAAAAACCAGAAGGGGCACTACGCGACCAAAGCGCTGGTCGACGCGATGTCCACCGTGCTGGCCTGGGCGCTCGCGCTGCTGTCGCTGGCCGGGGTGGCCGGCGCGGCTTGGGTGGTCTACGCGGTAGCCTCAGGCCTGTGCGCCGATGGCCAGGCCTTCCCGCTGGCGGTGACGATGACGCGGATCATGTTCCCGTACATCATCTTCATCTCGCTGACCACGCTGGCCTCGGGCGTGCTCAACACCTACAAAAACTTCTCGCTGCCGGCCTTCGCGCCGGTGCTGCTGAATGTCTCCTTCATCGGCGCGGCCGCCTTCGTCGCGCCGCACCTGAAGATGCCGGTCTATGCGCTGGCCTGGGCCGTGATCGTCGGCGGCCTGCTGCAGTTCGTGGTCCAGTGGCCGGGCCTGCAGCGCATCGACATGGTGCCGCGCATCGGCCTGCACCCCGGGCGCGCGCTGGCCCATCCGGGCGTCAAGCGGGTACTAGTCAAGATGGTGCCGGCCATCTTCGCGGTCTCGGTGGCCCAGCTCTCGCTAATCATCAACACCAATATCGCCTCGCGGCTCGGGCACGGCGCGGTGTCCTGGATCAACTACGCCGACCGCCTGATGGAGTTCCCGACCGCGCTGCTCGGCGTGGCGCTCGGCACAATCCTGCTGCCGAGCCTGTCGAAGGCGCACGTCGACGCCGACGCGACCGAGTACTCGGCCCTGCTCGACTGGGGCCTGCGCGTGACCTTCCTGCTCGCTGCGCCCAGCGCGCTGGGCCTGTTGGTATTCGCCGAGCCGCTCACCGCCACGCTGTTCAACTACGGCAAGTTCGACGCGCACACGGTGGAGATGGTGGCGCGCGCGCTGGCCGCCTACGGCATCGGTCTGGTCGGCATCATCCTGATCAAGATCCTCGCGCCGGGCTTCTATGCCAAGCAGGACATCAAGACGCCGGTGAAGATCGCGAGCGTGGTGCTGGTCGTAACCCAGCTGTCGAACTATCTGTTCGTGCCGATTCTCGGCCATGCGGGTCTGACGCTCAGCATCGGCGTGGGTGCCTCGCTCAATTCGCTGCTGCTGTTCATCGGGCTGCGCCGGCGCGGCATCTACCAGCCCTCGCCGGGCTGGTTGCGTTTCTTCCTGCAGTTGCTCGGCACCTCGCTGGTGCTGGCCGGCGTGATGCACTGGTTCGCGATCAGCTTCGACTGGACCGGGCTGCGCGCCGAGCCGCTGACGCGCATCGCGTTGACGGCTGCGAGCCTGATCCTGTTCGCCGCACTATATTTCGGTATGTTGTGGCTGATGGGTTTCAAGTACGCGTATTTCCGCCGCCGCGCCAAATGACGAACACCATGACCCGCGTATTCGATTTCTTCAGCACCCTGGTGGCCGAGGACGACAGCCTGCCGCTGACCGAGGCCGCGCTCTCGCTCGCCCAAGATGTCTATCCGGACCTCGACATGCAGGCCGTGCTGGCCGAGTTCGACGCGCTGGTGCTGCGCTTTCGCCGGCGCGTGCGCGCTGAGACGAGCGAGCGCGACAAGGTCGATGCGCTCAACGATTTTTTCCCGCGAGCTCCGCTTCGCCTGCAACCACAACGATTATTACGATCCAGACAACAGCTACCTGAACATGGTGGCCAAGCGCCGCCGCGGGATCCCGATCTCGCTGGCGGTGATCTACCTGGAGCTGGCTGGGCAGATCGGGCTGTCGGTGCGCGGCGTATCGCGTATCGTTTCCCTGCCATTTCCTGATGCGCGCGACCCTGCCCGACGGCGATGCGATGATCGACCCGCCCACCGGCCATTCGCTGTCCGAATCGGATCTGGTCGAGATGCTCGAGCCCTATGTCGCCCACCCCGAGCAGACTATGGCCAGCACGCTGCGCGCGCTGCTGCAGCCGGCCACCAGCCGCGAGGTGCTGGCGCGCATGCTCAACAACCTGAAGGCGATCTACTTGCAGACCGAACGCTGGCAGCGCCTGCTGGCGGTCCAGCAGCGGCTGGTGCTCTTGCTGCCAGGCCAGCTCGACGAGGTGCGCGACCGTGGTTTCGCCTATGCGCAGCTCGACTACCTGCGGCCTGCGCTCGAGGATCTCGAGATGTACCTCGACGAATGCCCGGAGGCGGTTGACGCGACCATCGTCGAGGCGCAGTTGAGCGAGCTGCGCCAGCGCATGCGACGCGGCGACGAGGACTGAGACAGGATTGAGCCGCCGGCCGCCGCTGTAACGTCGCGAACGTTTTGACACTGTTTAGCGTCGGAATTGGCACTGCGGATTCTTCTCTCTTCGCGCCCGAATTGTCCCTACCGGTGGGGCTTAGATGCGGCGAATCGGCGACTGTCCCGCAGCCTGCGCATAAGAGGCGAGTTCAAAAAGACTGCTCGGTACGCCTGAAGATGTTCCAGCAGACGAGGGCGCAGCCGAATTTGAAGAATGCATTCGCGAATGCCAGCTCGACGGTCGAAGCGTATGCGAAGACGACGGAAGTTCTGGAGCCACGAGTGAGTCCGTTCAACGACCCAACGGAATTTGCCCAGACCACTGCCATGTTCAGTGCGGCGCCTTGCGATCACCGGTTTGATGCCGCGTTCGCGCAATCGTTGACGATGCGGATCGGAATCGTAACCACGATCGGCATAGATGACCTTGGGTCTCTGAAGTGGTCGGCCGCGCGCGCCGCGGATCGGGGGAATCGCGTCGACGAGCGGCGGCAACTGGGTGACGTCGTTGCGGTTCGCGCCGGTCAGGATGGCGCTGATGGGAACGCCATTGGCATCTACGAGGATGGGGTGCTTGGAACCGGGTCGCGCGCGATCCGTGGGGTTCGGGCCAGTTTTTCGCCCGCCCCAACAGTTCGTACCGACGAGGAATCGACGGCAGCGTATGAAAGATCGATCTGCCCGGCCTCGCGCAACGTGTCGAGCAGCAGTTCGTGCAGTCGATCCCATACTCCTGCTTTGCGCCAGTCGTTCAGTCGTCGCCAGCAGGTCGGGCCGGAGCCAAAGCCCAATACGGTTGGCAGATGGGGTTCCATCGCAGACCGGTTGTCAACACGAACAGGATGCCATTCAACGCCGCCCGATCGGATACGCGTGGGCGACCAGGATGCTCTTTGCGCCGGGGCTTGGTCGGCGGCAGTAACGGTTCGCTCAGTGTCCACAATTCGTCATGAATGATTGGCGCTTCCATCCCTTGGGTTCCGTTGTCCAGACATCCGAGGTTAGCAGCTTGCCGAGAAAGTAAACAGCCCCTCATTGGTTTTTGAACTGGCATTTTAACGACTTCGGCGTTCTCGCTCGAACCGCTCACCAGCCCCATCAAATGCTTCTGGGCGTCGCTCTCGACGCCAATCGCGGTGAGGATGTGGCACCCATCGACGATGATACCGTCCAGGTAGATGGCTAGCATGTCGTGGTCCTCGAAGCGACGCTTCATCAGCCCGTCAAGCTTCTTCTTGCTCGCCTTCACGAACTCGCGCGAGACGCTGCTCTTCGAGACGCCGACGGTGTGGGCCATTTCAGGCAACGCCTCGTCATACTTTCGGGTCGACACGCCGCTGACCATGATGTCGTACATGCGCTGCGTGAGCCGTTCGTCGTCACGCAGCTGCGTGTAGGCGGGAATCGGCACTTCCTTGCCGCGCTTGTC
>JAYFRX010000242.1:0-4464 GCA_040946945.1 Burkholderia sp.
TTGCGTTCGTCCATCACGATTCGGCCGGGCTGCGAGCCATGCCAGCGCACGTCGCCGGCGGCACGCCCCGCGTGCTTGTCGCCGGCCACCTCGCGAGCAGACACCATCAGCAATTGTTCGACGAGCGTGCGGCCAGCGTCGTACATCAGCGCGTGAACACTGATGCGCGTGTTCTGGATCAGATCGCGCATCGGAAGCCACAACTGTTCGTGCTCGGCAAAGCTGGCGCGCAGGGCCTCGTGCTCCTGTTTGCTGACGACCGTCAGCGGCAACTTGGCGCGACGCCCGGGTTTCTTGGCAGGCTTTATCTCGGCGGTTCTCCTGTTCTGGAGCTTGGTCTTGGAAACCCAATTCTCTCGGATTCCTGCGGGAACGGCCGCCTTCAACCTTCAACTATTTTTGGGACACCGCCAGATCAAGCGCTGGACCGCCCGGCGTAAGTCGGCGCTGGCCCTTGAGATCATCCAGGACAAGACGACGGTGGCCGCAGCCAGCCGCCAGTTCGACCTAACCCCCGCAGAGATCGAGAGCTGGGTCGAAGACGGCAAGCGCGGCATAGAAAATGCTCTGCGGGCCAAGCCTGAGGACGTGCGCGAGCAGTACGAGCGGCAACTGAAGGACCTGCAGGAAGCCTACGGCGAGGCCATGCTGGAGATCCGCGCCAGAAAAAAGCTGGCATCCCTGCTGGGAAAGGACGAGAGCTGATGCTCTCGGTCCAGCAGGGCCTGAAAGACGAAGGCGTTTCGGTTCTAATGACCAAGCTGTGCCAATGGTTCGGCGTGGCACGTCGCACGACCTACTACAAGCCGACCAGATCACCGGCCAAGGTGAAGCCGGAACTGGCCGAGCCGATCAAGGAGATGATCGAGGCGGAGCCTTCGTTCGGCTACCGCACGGTCGCTGGGCTGCTTGGCATGAACAAGAACACCGTGCAGCGGATCTTCAAGTTGAAAGGCTGACAGGTGCGCAAGCGCCCCCTTGGCCAGCGGCCGCGCATCGAGGCCAAGGTTTCTCGTGCCGAGAAGCCCCACCAGCGCTGGGCAACCGACCTGTGCCGCGTAGGGGGTGGCAAGGACGGTGGGCTCAGCCTGGCTTTGGTGATCGATTGCAGCGCGCGCCAATTGCTTGGCTGGCACCTGTCACAGACCAGCAAGGCCAGTACAGCGTTGGCCGCACTGGAGCAGGCGCTGATCACGCGCTACGGCACGCTGGGCCGAGCGCAGGAGCCTTTCTTGCTGCGTTCCGACAAAGGCCTGGTATTCAGCAGCCGCGACTACACGCGTCTGGTGCGCAGCTACCGCTTGAAGCAGGAGTTCATCACTCCGCACTGCCCACAGCGGAACGGGATGGTGGAACGGGTGATCCGGACGCTGAAGGAGCAATGCGTGCACCGGCATCGTTTCGAAAGCCAGACCCACGCCCTGCGGGTGATCGGATCGCCTTCTACAACCAACAACGCCCCATCAGGCGCTGAAGATGATGCCCCCGGATGCCGCCTACGCCGCTACATTAACCCCATGACCTGAGCATGAATCGGTGGGTTATTACAAAGACCCAAAATCAGCATGGGAAACGGTCTGCCCGAGCCGCTTACGAAACCACACTTGATGGAGAAGGAGAAAAAAACGCAATCTCGTGTTGAAAGACGCCGCTGCGCTCATCGTCGGGAGCCTCGCGCTCGCCGACTGCCGGACAAGCCCGATAGCGCGTCGACCAACGCATCGAGGCGCCCAGGCTATCGACGCTAGCGTGAACGCCACGCTCTCGCGCCTCTATTCGACCGTGCCGGGCTCGCGTGAGCCGGCCGTCGAGTCGCGCGGCATCCTGGTGTTCCCGAGCATGCTGCAGGCGACCGGCTTCATCGTTAGCGCGCAGACCGACAACGGGGGCGTTGCGCGTGGGCGGCAGCACGGTCGGCTACTTCAACACCTCCTCGCTGTCGGTCGGCCTGCAGGCCGGTGCCCAGTCCCAGGCCGTGGTGTTCCTGTTAAGTTCCGCGCCACCAACGGCTGGTCGGCCGACGCCTCGGTCGTGCTGGTGAAGATGGGCGCGATCGATTCGAACACGGCCACCACGCCGGTCGAGGTGATCGCACTGACCAACGCGGGCCTGATGGGCGACGTGTCGATCAACGGCACCAAAGTCACCAAGCTGGACCTGTAATACAAGCGGCAAGGCTGCGTGGCCCTTGCGGGGCCACGCAGTCGCAGATACGAGAAAGGCACCTCGCGAGAGGCACCTTCTTTTTTGCCGCTCGGCCGGACCGAACCTTCAGGTAGCCGAATCGATCACCTTGAAGCGCGAGCGCTTCTGCGCGCGGATCAGTGCCTGGTAAACGTTGACATACTGCTGGGCCATGCGCCGCGAGGTGAAGCGCTCCTCGAAGCGCTGCCGCACGCGCCTGCGCGAGAGCGTCGAGAGGCGGTTCACGGCCGCCACCGCGCCGATCTCGTCCTCCACGATGAAGCCCGTCAGCCCCTCCTCGATCACCTCGGGCACCGCGCCTCGATTGAAGCCGATCACCGGCGTGCCGCAGGCCATCGCCTCGATCATCACCAGGCCGAAGGGCTCGGGCCAGTCGATCGGAAACAGCAGCGCATGCGCGCCGGACAGGAACTCGGCCTTCTGCTCGTCAGCGATCTCGCCGATGAACTCGACATGCGGCAGGGCGAACATCGGCTTGATGCGGCGCTCGAAGTATTCCTCGTCGGCCGCGTCGATCTTGGCGGCGATGCGGATCGGTAGGCCACAGCGCTCGGCGATCCACATCGCGCGCTCAACGCGCTTTTCCGGCGAGATCCGACCCAGGAAGGCGAGATAACGCTGCTCCACCGGCTGCGGCGTGTAGAGCGTGTCTGGCAGGCCATGCAGCACCGTGGTCAGCCAGTTGGCGCGCGGCAGCGGCTGGCGCTGCGAATTCGAGATCGAGACCACCGGCGCGGTGTTAAACAGGTCAAACACCGGCTGCTGCTCGAGCAGGTCGAGCCGCCCGTGCAGCGTGGTGAGGAACGGCGTAGGCTGGCGCTGGAACACCGAAAACGAGTAGTAGTCCATGTGAAAGTGCAGCACGTCGAACTCGGCGGCGCGCCGCGCCACGCTCTCCATCAGCAGCATGTGCGGCGCTACGCGGTCGCGGATCGACACGTCCAGGCGCATCGCGCGCGGCCATACTGCGTCGAGCTTGGCCTTGGTGCGCGAGTCCCCGCTCGCGAACAGCGTCACGTCGTGCCCCAGGTCGACAAGCGCCTCGGTAATGTAGGACACGACACGCTCCGTGCCGCCGTAGAGCCTCGGCGGCACCGATTCCGTCAGAGGCGCGATCTGAGCAATCTTCATCGTTATGTTCTCCAGGAACGCCCATGGGCCGCGGCACCGGACCGCGATACCGCTAATCTGACATTATTCGCGATCCGGCTCGGGGGTGGCAGGGGGATTGCATTTTGGGGACCTTGTTACAGCGCGGATACATTCGGTTCCGGCAAGTCTTACCGCATTGCAGCATCGCCCTCGCCGCCTTTCGGCGCTTCCGGCGGTTCGGCGCGCGGGCCATTTCCAGGCAGGCCGGTCGAGTCCCTCGTCGTCGACGCACGTCTCACCGAGCCGCTTGTCGATCACCAGCGACAGGCTGCCGGCCTCGCGCTCGAGCGTGGCGACCAGCCGCGCCGCATGCGAGCCCACAATCACCTGCGAACACGCCGCCGCGCGGGCGATCAGGCACCCCAGCGCCGGCAGCAGGTAGGGATGCAGGCTAGTTTCCGGTTCGTTGAGCACCGCAGGGCCGGCGGTCGAGGCGTCAGCAGGTAGCGCAGCGTGCCGTCCGACAGATCGACCACGCCGAGTGCGCAGCAGCCCCGGCTGGCGTATGGTCACCTAGAGGCGGCCGCGGCCGCCGGTCTCCACGGCCAGGCACGCGCCCCCGGAAAGGGGGCGCGTCTAGCGCCTCCGTGTCACTACTGTAAGAGGCCAGATCAAAAACCAACCTGATTAGTTACTTGACTCCGAAGCAGGCATGAAACGAAGTATCGTTCGCCAGATGCTTACGGAGCGTGCGCCATGCCCATCAACAGACTCCAGTTTCAGGCCGGTCTGTCGATGAAAGAATTTCAGGAGCAGTACGGCAACGAAGCGCAATGCAAGGCCGCGCTGGTCGAGTCTCGCTGGCCCGATGGCTGCTGGGTGTGCTCTCGATGCAAGGGCACGCGCTACGCCAGCGCCTACCACGGCCTGCGACTGTGGGAATGCCTGAGCCAGTCCTGCCGGTACCAATGCTCGGCGATCGTCGGAACGATATTCGAGAAGACGAAATTGCTGCTGACGACCTGGTTTCTGGCGATCTCCCTGGTGACGCAGAGCAAGAACGCCATCAGCGGACTGGAGCTCAAACGCCAGCTAGGCGTGAGCTACAAGACGGTCTGGCTCATCAAGCACAAGTTGCTGGAGACCATGTGGCTGCGCGAAGAGCGC
>JAYFRX010000243.1:0-4463 GCA_040946945.1 Burkholderia sp.
CGCGTGACGTTGCCGGAAACCTTGCCCACCGACGGCACCACTACCCGTCCAGCGAACTTCTGCGCAGATCGCCCGCCTCCTCTGGCGTTTTGAAATTCCTATGCGTCAAGGTAAGCCGCTGCGCGGCAACTAAAAAAGCGCGGGTATGCGAAAAGGCTCGGGTCGCAGGAAGCGGAGTTGGTCGCTTGGCGACTGTTAGCCGTGCTACAGTCGAAAGCAATCGTTGATTGTCCGGGCGAGGTCTGAGTCATTCGAACCATCAGCCCGATCAAACGCCTGTTCCAGACGAGCGATGCCTGGTGGAGATATTTCCACAAGCGCCAGGACGAGATCTGCCCGGTTGTGGTGGACAACGTGGTGCGCATGTTGGCGTGCGGACTGGAAGTAGGTTACGCCAGTCACTGCTGCACGAACGGGGACTGCCCGCATCGCAAGAAGGTCTGCTTCAGATCAAAGAGCGGCGGTGTCCCAAAAATAGTCCTGATTAGTTACTTGACTCCGAGACTATCAACACACGGCGCGGATGAGGTTTTGTCGTAACGGCGGCCCGAAGCAGGCGCGGCGCCATCGCGGGCAAATCGAAACGGCGGTTGAAACGGTAGGCGAATTCAGCGAGATAGCGATGGGCATATTGGGCGTGATCGATAGCCTGGTACGTGCCCTTGAGGGCCGTTTTCAGGTTGCCGAGCATCGTGTTGACCCAGCGAAACTCGGGGGCGCTGTGCGGCCTGACGGCCACCGCCCGTGACATGGCGCTCATGACTGGCAGCCTTTTGCGTCACGCCGTCGAAACACCACAGGCCATCGGAAACGACGCACGCGGTGGGCATCAGGCTGCTGGCCGCCTAGACCTCAAGGGCCGCTTTGGTAAAGCCCGGCACGGGCGAGAGCCGCATGAACAGAGGACAGCCATCGTCAGAGGTCTGCACGGCCGCTACAAACGGCGTCTTGCCGGGCGCGCCACTCCCACAGCCTTACCGCCGGAGCGTTCCCCGCCCAGATACGCGTCGTCGACCTCGACCCGTTCGTCGAGCCGGCGTCGCTCTTCGCGCAGCCACATGGTCTCCAGCAACTTGTGCGATGAGCCAGACCGTCTTGTAGCTCACGCCCAGCTGGCGTTTGAGCTCCAGTCCGCTGATGGCGTTCTTGCTCTGCGTCACCAGGTAGATCGCCAGAAACCAGGTCGTCAGCGGCAATTTCGTCTTCTCGAATATCGTTCCGACGATCGAAGAGCATTGGTACCGGCAGGACTGGCTCAGGCATTCCCACAGTCGCCGGCCGTTGTAGGCGCTGGCGTAGCGCGGGCCCTTGCATCGAGGGCACACCCAGCCATCGGGCCAGCGAGACTTGACCAGCGCGGCCTCGCATTGCGCTTCGTTGCCGTACTGCTCCTAAAATTCGTTCATCGACAGACCGGCCTGAAACTGGATTCTGTTCATGGGCATGGCGCACGCTCCGTAAGCACCTGGCGAATGATACTTGATTTCATGCCTGCTTCGGAGTCAAGTAACTAATCAGGACTATTTTTGGGACACCGCCGTTCTGGGGGATTACGCCGAGCTACGCCTTCGTCGCTGAGCCGCAGACCAACGGCGTCGCCGCGCGTTTCAATCGGACCATGAAGGAGCAAACCATCCACGGACGGCTGTTCAACAACGTTGAAGAAGTTCGTGCTGCCGCCGTCTCGTTCAAGGACCGATACAATCGCGAATGGCGTCTCGAAAAATTGGGCTTCAAGACACCCCTCGAAGCCCGTCAGGCAACGCTCTTGCCACTTGCCGCCTGATCGCAAAATCGTGTCCAAACAACCGGATCCGGTACACCCGAGTCCATTCTCTGCCTTGTCTGACAAGGGCCTTCATGCGGAAGCCCTACGCGGCCGCGCAGCACGTACAATCGCGTATCACACGCACAACCGCTGCGCGCCGCCTGCCGGTCGCGCGGCCCAGAGGACTGGCATGACAGACACACAACGCGATCTCGTACTCGTCACCGGCGCGTCCGGCTTCGTCGGCTCCGCCGTCGCGCGCATTGCACAGGCCCAGGGTTATGCCGTGCGCGTGCTGGTGCGCGCCTCGAGCCCGCACACCAACCTTGCCGAACTCGACGCCGAAATCGTCACCGGCGACATGCGCGACGAGGCCTCGATGCGCGTCGCGCTGCGCGGGGTGCGCTACCTGCTGCACGTGGCCGCCGACTACCGGCTGTGGGCACCGGATCCGCTCGAGATTGAGCGCGCCAACCTGAAAGGTGCGCTCGCCACCATGCGCGCCGCGCTGGCCGAGGGCGTCGAGCGCATCGTCTATACCAGCAGCGTCACCACGCTCAAGGTGACCGGCTCGGGTGCCTCGACCGACGAGACCTCGCCGCTCACGGCCGAGCAGCCGATCGGCGTCTACAAACGCAGCAAGGTGCTGGCCGAGCGCGCAGTGGATCGAATGATCGCCGAGGACGGGCTGCCAGCCGTGATCGTCAATCCGTCCACGCCTATCGGCCCGCGCGACGTCAAGCCGACGCCGACCGGGCGCCTCATTGTCGAGGCCGCCACCGGCAAGATCCCCGCCTTCGTCGATACCGGTCTGAACCTGGTCCATGTCGACGATGTCGCACAGGGCCATTTCCTCGCGCTGGAAAAAGGCCGCATCAGCGAGCGCTACATCCTAGGCGGCGAGAACCTGCCGCTGCAGCAGATGCTGGCCGACATCGCACAGATGACCAACCGCAAGCCGCCGACCATCGCGCTGCCGCGCGGACTGCTCTACCCGATCGCCTACGCGGCCGAGGCCATCGCCAAGTTCACCAAGCGCGAACCCTTCGTGACGGTGGACGGTCTGAAGATGTCGAAGAATAAGATGTACTTCACGTCGGCGAAGGCTGAACGCGAACTCGGTTACCGCGCTCGCCCGTATCGCGACGGACTGCGCGATGCGCTCGACTGGTTTCGCAAGGCAGGCTACCTGAGGCGCTGAAACGCGCCCGGACTGCCGCGCGGCCCCGCGCGCACTTTGTTACACGTGCGGCCCGAACCGCGCACGGTGAAACGGGTAAAATCGAGGGTTCTACGTAGAGAAAGCACGCATGAACCTGAACGCTCAGATCGACGCGCTCGGTGCGAGCATCGATCAGCTCATCCGGACCGCCGGTGAAAAAGCGATCGCCGCAGACCAGATTTCCACAGAACGCACGGCCATCGACGCCGCCGCGGCGCAGGCCGCCCGCCGAGCGCGCGGCCACCGAAGCCCTCCAGGAACAGATGCGCGCGGTGCAGGCTGCCGCCGAATCCCCCCCCACGAAGGCGGTGATCGACAAGACCGCCGCCAAGCCGCTGGCCGCCGAGCTGGCCCGCGATCGCGAGTCGGCCGACGCGGCCGTCAAGCAGGCCACGAGTGAACGCGAGGCCGCGCAGGCCGAGATCCGCCAGGCCGCCGAGGCGCGCGCGGCCGCACAAGCCGCGACGCAGCAGGCGGCGGAACGCGAAGCCGCCGAGGCTGCCATCCGCCAGGCCACGGCCGAACGCGAAGCGGTGGAAGCGGCAACCCAGCAGGCCGCTGAGGCACACAAAGCGGCCGACGCGACGGCGAAGCAAGCTGCCGTGGAGCACGATGCCGCCGCCGAGACAGCGGCGCAGCAGGCTGCCGCCGATCGCGAGGCAGCCGCAAAGCAGGCGATGGCGGATCGCGAGGCCGGCGAAGCAAGCCTGAAGCAAGCCGCCGCCGAGCGAGAAACGACCGAAGCTGCCGAACGGCAAGCGGCAGCGGATCGCGCGGCAACCGCCGAACACGCGTCGCGCCAGGCAGCCCAGGACAACGCGCCGGCAGCGCTCGCCCAGCCGGCCGCCATCCCCGGCGAAGCCACTGAATCTATCGAAACCGCGCAGCAGACCCTGAAGCAGGCCGCGGTAAGGTTGCAGCCGAACTACTCGCGGCCCAGGCCGCCTCCGACAAGGCTGCCGCGGAACAAGCATTGCGCAGGCCGAACAGAAGGAAGCCGCGCTCGAGCAGGCGGCCGCGCAAGCCGCCGAGAAGCCGGCAGGCGACGAAGCCACGGCAGCCGATACGAAGCTGGTGGTGGCCCGCCCCGCGCAGGATGCGCTGACGCTGGCGAGCGGCGGACGCGCAATCCCACGTGACGCCGGTACAGCTGAGCCAGCTGATCGAGGAACTCGCGCACGCGCGCGCCTCCTCGATGACGCCCGAGCAGCCGAACGGCCTGCCGACCGGCTGGTGCTTCGTGTCGACGCGCAACCCGATGATGGCGGTGCAAAAGCAGGCCAACGGCGACCGCCTGCTGTTGGCGCGACATACCGGCTACGGCTGGGTGCCGTTCACCTTCTCGCAGGACGCGGTGATCGAGATGTACATGCTGCTGACGCAGTAGGGCTGTACCGGATCGGGTTGTTTAGACACGATTTTGCGATCAAGGTAAGCCGCTGCGCGGCGACTAAAACCGTCGGTATGCAGAAG
>JAYFRX010000244.1:0-4457 GCA_040946945.1 Burkholderia sp.
CGTAAAGGTGACCTGGCCCACTTCGCTGGCAAATTCAGCATGACAGCCTCGGCAGTCGAACGAAATGATCACGAGGTCCTCCCCGATGCGCGCGATGTATTCGACTCTAGCATCTTCGGCTTTCCGTGCGCCTACATCACTGCGAGCGATCGCTTCTGCATACCGACGGTTTTAGTCGCCGCGCAGCGGCTTACCTTGATCACCGAGTAGCGGTCGCGGTCCGGCTCGCAGAGATATTGCAGGGCGCGCCGACCGGGACGTAGAGCTTGCCGTCTGGCCTGAATGCGATGAATTTCCAGCCATGCTGCCGCTCGGTCGGCGGCTTGTCGGTGACGACCGCGGGCTTGGGCGGCTGGTCGAGCCGCTCGTCGATGCCGCCGAGCCGCAGGATCCGCGAGATCGAGGAGATATAGAGGGATAGAGGGCGCCATCGCGCCAGGCCACGCCGACCGGCATCTCCAGCCCCCGCTGGCCACCCACGTGGCGCGCGACCACGCGCCCTTCGCGCACCGTTAGCGCATGCACGCTGCCCTCGGTGGAGCCCACATACAGGATCCCCCGCGCGGCGACCAGGCCATTTCCCGGGCATTCGCGAGATCGGCTGCGAGCACCCCGGCGTGGAAGCCGGGCGGCAGCTTTAGCCGCTCGATGGGCGGCGGTGCGGGGCTTATGCCAGAACGAGACAGGCGGGCCAGGCAGGGAGGGCCTGCGAGCCCGCAGGCACCGCCGCGCGGCGGCGGGAACGGGGGCGGGCGCGCGTGGAGCAGGCAGCGGAAGCGCGCATGGACGATCCGGGAATGGCGTGCGCGACGGCACGGTCCAGCAAGTGTAGGTGCTCGAACAGGAATCGGCAGCGGGTCGGGTTTTCGGGGGTGCCGCGCTTTTTTGTACGTCAAGTGTTTGTTATGTCGTCGGTTTTCGGCTACAATTGATCTCTTTAAGGCAGTTTCGAACCCGATTTTCCGAAGGACTTCATCATATGGTTATCATCCGTCTGGCTCGCGGCGGCTCGAATAGGCGCCCATTCTACAACATTGTCGCTACCGATTCGCGCAACCGTCGTGATGGCCGTTTCATCGAGCGCGTCGGTTTCTACAACCCTGTCGCCACCAAGGGCGAATCGCTGCGTATCGCCAAGGATCGTCTGACGTACTGGCAGGGCGTTGGCGCACAACTGTCGCCGACCGTCGCGCGCCTCGTGAAGGAAGCGGCAAAGGCACAACCGGCCGCTTGAGTCATATGGCACCGTTTTCCGGTGGTTGCAGCCGCGAGGTGGTCTGAATGTCCGGTCACGATTCATCCGGTGATGTAAAGTGCGGCACCCGCGAAGTCTCGACGTTTGGCGTGTTCGTCCGCAAGCCGGCAGAGCGCGCACCCACCAAGGGTGGCGCGAAGCCGGAGGCAGCAGGTGGCAAGTCGGTCCCAATCCCGGAACGCATCGCGGCGGCGCAATCCTGGCCGGACGATGCGGTCGAGGTCGGTGCGATCGTCGATGCCTACGGCCTGAAAGGCTGGGTCAAAATCGCGCCGCATGCCGGTGCTGGTCGCGGCGGCGATACGCTGCTGAAGGCCCGCACCTGGTGGTTCGAGAAGGGTGCCGAGCGCCTGGCAGTCGGCATCACGCAATCCAAGTTCCACAGCGATACCGTCGTCGCGCATCCGGCCGGTCTGGCCGATCGTGATCAGGCGCTGGCCTTGCGTGGCTACAGCGTCTACGTGCGCCGCGAAGATTTCCCGGCGCTCGACGCAGACGAATTCTACTGGATCGACCTGATCGGCCTGGATCTCGTCAACGAGGCGAGCGTCGAGCTTGGCCGCGTCAGTGACATGATCGACAACGGCGTGCATTCGATCATGCGGGTCGACTATCCGGCCAGCGGCAAAGATGGCAAGCCCGTGCGCGGCGAGCGGCTGATCCCGTTCGTCGGCGTGTACGTGAAGACGGTCGATCAGGCGGCGAAGCGTATCGTCGTCGATTGGGAAGCCGATTACTGAAATGAACGACGCAAAGGAGCGCGCGATGCAGTTCGATGTCGTCACGCTCTTTCCAGAAATGTTCCATGCGCTGACCGACTGGGGTATCACCAGCCGGGCTGTCAAGCAGCGGCGTTTAGGCTTGCGCACGTGGAACCCGCGCGATTTCACGACCGACAACTATCGCACGGTCGACGATCGTTCCTACGGCGGCGGCCCTGGAATGGTGATGATGGCCAGGCCGCTGGAAGCGACGATTGGTGCGGCGAAGGCCGCGCAGGCCGAGCAGGGGATCGCGTCCACGCGGGTCGTGATGATGTCGCCGCAAGGCGACCCGCTCACCCATGAACGGGTGGTGCGGATGGTCGCCGAGCCCGGCGTGGTGCTTCTCTGCGGCCGCTACGAGGCGATCGACCAGCGTCTACTCGATCGTTGCGTTGACGAGGAAATCAGCCTCGGCGATTTCGTGCTGTCGGGCGGCGAGCTGCCAGCGATGGCTTTGATGGATGCGGTGGTGCGGCTGTTGCCCGGGGTGCTGAACGACGCGCAATCGGCCGTGCAGGACAGCTTCGTCGACGGCCTGCTTGATTGCCCGCATTACACGCGCCCCGAGGAATACGACGGCGTGCGCGTGCCCGATGTGCTGCTCGGCGGCCATCATGCGGAAATCGAGAGGTGGCGGCGCCAGGAAGCGTTGCGCAATACGTGGCTCAAGCGCCCCGACCTGATCGAACGGGCGCGCAGTCAGCAGTTGTTGAGCCGGGCCGACGAGGCCTGGCTCGCAAGTCTCGCGAAGGCCGCGAGGAAAGCCTCGAACTGAGGCGTTCCGGCGGCGCTCCGGGAACCAAGGCGGTGTCGTGCACGCGTGCACGGTGCCAGTTGTGAATCCATCCTCTATCGGGGCCGAGTCCGGGAACGGACGGGCGCAAACGCCGACAAGATGGCATTGGGAGAGTCAGTAATGAATCTGATGGCAAAACTTGAGCAGGAAGAAATCGAGCGCGCGCTCGCAGGCAAAACGATCCCCGAATTTGCCCCAGGCGATACGGTGATCGTGAACGTGACCGTGGTGGAAAGTAACCGCAAGCGCGTTCAGGCTTACGAGGGCGTCGTGATCGCGAAGCGCAACCGTGGCCTCAACTCGGCTTTCATCGTCCGCAAGATTTCGTCGGGCGAAGGCGTCGAGCGTACTTTCCAGACGTACTCGCCACTGCTCGCGAGCATCGTCGTCAAGCGTCGCGGCGAGGTCCGTCGTGCCAAGCTGTACTACCTTCGTCAGCGTTCGGGCAAATCGGCTCGAATCAAGGAAAAGCTAGTGTCGAAGAATCGCGCAGCAGCTACCCAGCAAGAGCAGGCATAAATGCTGTAAGAGGCCAGTTCAAAAACCAATGAGGGGCTGTTTACTTTCTCGGCAAGCTGCTAACCTTGGATGTCTGAACAACGGAACCCAAGGGATGGAAGCGCCAATCATTGATGACGAATTGTGGACACTGATCGAACCGTTACTGCCGCCGCCCAAACCCCGGCGCAAAGAGCATCCTGGTCGCCCACGCGTATCGGATCGGGCGGCGTTGAATGGCATCCTGTTCGTGTTGAAAACCGGTCTGCGATGGAACTATCTGCCAACCGTATTGGGCTTTGGCTCCGGCCCGACCTGCTGGCGACGACTGAACGACTGGCGCAAATCAGGAGTATGGGATCGACTGCACGAACTGCTGCTCGACACGTTGCGCGAGGCCGGGCAGATCGATCTTTCATACGCTACCGTCGATTCCTCGTCGGTACGATCTGTTGGGGCGGTCGAAAAACTGGCCCGAACCCCACGGATCGCGCGCGACCCGATTCCAAGCACCCCATCCTCGTAGATGCCAATGGCGTTCCCATCAGCGCCATCCTGACCGGCGCGAACCGCAACGACGTCACCCAGTTGCCGCCGCTCGTCGACGCGATTCCCCCGATCCGCGGCACGCGCGGCGGACCACTTCAGAGACCCAAGGTCATCTATGCCGATCATGGTTACGATTCCGATCCGCATCGTCAACAATTGCGCGAACGCGGCGATCAAACCGGTGATCGCAAGGCGCCGCACTGAACGTGGCAGTGGTCTGGGCAAATTCCGTTGGGTCGTTGAACGGACTCACTCGTGGCTCGACAACTTCCGTCGTCTTCGCATACGCTTCGATCGTCGAGCTGACATTCACGAAGCATTCTTCAAATTCGGCCGCGCCCTCGTCTGCTGGAACATCTTCAGGCGTACCGAGCAGTCTTTTTGAATGGCCTCTTACGGAATCGCTTCTCAGCTTCCAGGAAGCCAGTGGCCGCCCATCGCATCGCCATGTCGACATCGCGATAGCGGCCGACCCGGCCGCTGACGCGGCGCACCGCGCCGTTCGGATTCTCGATCAGGTTCGTCGTCGCCAGGCTGCGGATCAGCCGCGGCGTCAGGTCCAGGCGGTTGACCGTGAACGTTTCCTCAAGCCCCT
>JAYFRX010000245.1:0-4441 GCA_040946945.1 Burkholderia sp.
AAATCGGTTTGATGCCGGTCACGACCCCTGTCAGCAGTCCGCAGGGCAACGGGATGGCAGAAAGTTTCGTCAAAACGATAAAGCGAGACTACGTTTGGCGGATGCCCAAGCCTGACGTCAGAACCGCACTGCAAAACTTGGCCATCGCGTTTGACCACTACAACGCGTCGTATCCGCACAGCGCCTTGAAATACTGCTCGCCACGCGAATTCCGCCAGCGCGCAACTTCACCAACCGAAGCGTGACCGCGTGTCCGGTCATGCAGGGGCAAGTCCACGAGGCATGCGGATGGATCTTCGAGAAGTTGAGCTTGCTAGCGATCAAAAACAGCACCGTGCGCATGGTCGCGAGGTTGGTATACCCGCGAGCTTTCCTGATCAGCCATTTTACTCCGAGACGATCAACACACGGCGAAGATGAGGTTTTGTCGTAACGGCGGCCTGAAGCAGGCGCGGCGCCATCGCGGGCAAATCGAAACGGCGGTTGAAACGGTAGGCGAATTCAGCGAGATAGCGATTGGCATATTTGGCGTGATCGATAGCGTGGTACGTGCCCTTGAGGGCCGTTTTCAGGTTGCCGAGCATCGTGTTGACCCAGCGAAACTCGGGGCGCTGCGCCGCCTGACGGCCACCGCCGGTGACACGGCGCTCATGACTGGCAGCCTTTTGCGTCACGCCGTCGAAACACCACAGGCCATCGGAAACGACGCAAGCGGTGGGCTCAGGCTGCTGGCCGCCCAGACCTCAAGGGCCGCTTTGGTAAAGCCCGGCACGGGCGAGAGCCGCATGAACAGAGGGGCCATCGTCAGAGGTCTGAACGGCCGCTACAAACGGCGTCTTGTCGCGGGCGCGCTACGCCATTACCGCCGGAGCGTTCCCCGCCCAGATACGCGTCGTCGACCTCGACCCGTTCGTCGAGCCGGCGTCGCTCTTCGCGCAGCCACATGGTCTCCAGCAACTTGTGCTTGATGAGCCAGACCGTCTTGTAGCTCACGCCCAGCTGGCGTTTGAGCTCCAGTCCGCTGATGGCGTTCTTGCTCTGCGTCACCAGGTAGATCGCCAGAAACCAGGTCGTCAGCGGCAATTTCGTCTTCTCGAATATCGTTCCGACGATCGACGGGCATTAGTACCGGCAGGACTGGCTCAGGCATTCCCACGGTCGCCGGCCGTTGTAGGCGCTGGCGTAGCGCGTGCCCTTGCGTCGAGGGCACACCCACAGCCATCGGGCCAGCGAGACCCGACCAGCGCGGCCTCGCATTGCGCTTCGTTGCCGTACTGCTCGTGAAATTCTTTGATCGACAGACCGGCCTGAAACTGGATTCTGTTCATGGGCATGGCGCACGCTCCGTAAGCATCTGGCGAACGATACTTCGTTTCATGCCTGCTTCGGAGTCAAGTAACTAATCAGGCGAGCTTTTCACTTCGCGGCCTGGAAGAGCCCGTTGATGGCTTCCAGGAAGCCGTTGGTCTGACGCGTCTGGGGGCAGGCCACGGTGCCGTCGAAATGGCTACCGATCATGCGGGCGACTTCCTTCATCGGATCGACCTTCGAGCGCATGACGTTCGTGCATCACTGCTCGAGCATTTCGCTGACGATGTTGACCTGCTTGCGATCGAGAATCTCCCGAAGTCGCTCGCGATAGAGCCACGCGCGGGCGGTTCGCTTGGTCGTGACGTTCGCGATCAGGCTATCCAGATCGGCGCGTTGTACGACCGTCAGTCGGTCTCGATCCTTCAACAGTGACCAGCCCAATCTTTTTAGGTTCAGATCGGTTTGCTGCTCGCTTCGTCGCATTTGGTCGACGGCTTTCGACGCATGGGTGACGACGTGGAACTTGTCGACGGTGATGCGGGCATGCGGCAATCGCGTCTCGACGCCCTTGATGAACGCGGGCGACATGTTGATGCTGACCAACGTGATCTGCTCAAGCCCCCGCCATGTTCGCGCGACCCTCGGCGAACGCTTCGATCGTGGCGGCATCCTTGCCTCCAGTCACGAACACGAGCTTGCGCTCGATCGCCTCAGCCACGAGCGTCAGGTAGTGGTGGACGCGCGCTTGTAGGACGTCTGGTCGACGGCAACGCTCGTCATGTCCGACAGATCGATGGCGGCAAGTGCGAGCTCGACGTAGCGCTTGCAAGTGGCGTGCACCCGGCGCCAGGACTCGCCGACCGTGCGGGCTACCGCTGCGAAAGACATCTGCTGGGCGAGCATCGGCGCCATCGCCTTGAACAGCAGCGTAAAGCCTTTGACTTGCCGGCCCAATCGGATTCGACGAGCGCCATGCGGCCATCAGTCAGCTTGACGTGAGGTGTGCGTACTTCGAGGTAGCAGTCCGTGCTGGAAGACGTTCAGGTGGCGATAGCGCTTGACGACGGTGTCGTGCACACGTTGGTCGCCAACGATCTCGGGGTGCGGGAAGCGGCTGCCGGCAACGAAATCGATGTTGATCGTGAATCGCTTGGCAGTTGCATCGAAGTCGACGCCATTCACAAACCACGGATCGCTGATACCCAAGGCCGATTCGAACAGTTGGCTATGCATGACTCCCCTTCGTTTCCGTGAAAATCGGGCAATGTAGCTCCCCACTCGAAATTCAACAGAGGCGCTTTTTTCAGCACCGCCCCGTCAAGCTGATATTCAGTGCGAGTTCCAGCCCTTGTAGCTGCCAACGTTGTCGCGCGTGATCAGCGAGGGCTCCAGCAGGATCATGGGATTGGCCGGCTTTTTGCCGTTCATCACGCCATAACCGACCATCACGGCCTCCTTGGCTATCGTATAAGGGTCCTGGCTCGCCGAGGCCTGGATCAGCGAATTCGACTTCAGCGCCGCCTCGACATCGGGCGCGCCGTCCACCGAAGTGATCACGATATTGCCGCGATTGAACTGTTTGGCCGCCAGGTCAGTGCCGATCGCCTGCGGATCGTTGATCGCGAACACGCCGTCGAGCTTGGGAAAGCGCGTCAGGTAGCCTTGCATCGCGGCCAGGCCGCCATCGCGCGAGCCGTTGCCGTTCTGGTCCGAGGACAGCAGCTTGATGCCGGGGTTCTTCGCCAGCACGCCCTTGCAGCCGTTCACGCGGTCGATCACGGCCGACACCTGCGGCCCGTTCTCGATGATCACGTTGCCCTTGCCGCCGATCTTCTTCACCAGGTAGTCGCAGGCCAGCTCGCCCGCCTTGACGTTGTTGGTCTGCACCGTGGCATCGGCGCCGGCCGCGGCCACGTCCACCGCCACCACCGCGATGCCGGCCGCCTGCGCCTTCTTCACGGCCGGCAAAATCGCCTTCGGGTCGGCCGCGTTGAGCAGGATCAGGTCGACATGGGCGGCGATGAAGTTGTCGATCTGCGTGAACTGCTTGTTCAGGTCCCAGTCGGCCGAGATCGCGGTGACCTTCACGTTCGTGTTGATGGCCTTGGCCTGTGCCTCGGCACCCTTCACCACCGTCACGAAATACGGGTTGCCGAGCGAGCCGACCGTGATACCGATCGACTTCGGCGGCTTGTCGGCGGCCTGGGCGACCTGGGCGGCTAACAGCAGCGCGCAGGCCGCGCCGGCCCGCAACGAGCTCTTGAGCTTCAACATGAGGTTTGTCTCCGTGGGTCGATGAAGAAAACGGGCACGCGCGGCCCGACATCGCTCCTGCTGTCGAGGACGAGCCGATTCCGCCCGGCCCGCATTGTACCGGATCCGGTTGTTTAGACGCGATTTTGCGATCAGGCGGCAAGTGGAAAGAGCGGTGCCTGACGGGCTTCGAGGGGTGTCTTGAAGCCAGTTTTTCGAGACGCCATTCGCGATTGTATCGATCCTTGAACGCGCCGGCGGCAGCACGAAACTTCTTCAACGTGGTTGAACAGCCGTCCGTGGATGGCTTGCTCCTTCATGGTCCGATTGAAACGCTCGGCGACGCCGTTGGTCTGCGGCTCAGCGACGAAGGCGTAGCTCGGCGTAATCCCCCAGAACTTGAGCTGGGCGCGGAAATCGTCCGACCTGTACTGCGAGCCGTGATCCATTCGCAGGGACAGTCCGCGGCCGGCATCAGCTTCGACCGATCCGAACTGCTCGCGCACCCTTCGGCTGATTGGCTCCAGTGCGGCAAAGCGGTCGCCCACTTTGGTGACGTGGATGCCAACACACGCCGCGTCGCAATGATCAACCGTAGCGAAGATCCAGACCAGGCCCTCATCGACCGTTTAAACCTTGGTGCCATCGGCGCCCCACCTCTCGTTAGGCCGATCAGTCGTCATTCGAGCATCGTAAGCATTGGGCGGTTTCTGCGGTTGCCGATGGGGCGAAAGCAGGCCGTGTTCGCGCATCAGCCGCGAGACACGGGCGCGGGACACGCGGATGTCGTCCTGAATGCGCAAGCGTGCCCAGACCTTGCGCGCCCCTTCGCCGACGAGCGGCGTGCGAGTCAGATCGGCGCGAACAGCTGCGAGCC
>JAYFRX010000246.1:0-4417 GCA_040946945.1 Burkholderia sp.
TCGACGGCAGCGTATGAAAGATCGATCTGCCCGGCCTCGCGCAACGTGTCGAGCAGCAGTTCGTGCAGTCCATCCCATACTCCTGCTTTGCGCCAGTCGTTCAGTCGTCGCCAGCAGGGTCGCGCCGAAGCCAAAGCCCAATTGGGGTTGGCAGATGGTTCCATCGCAGACCGGTTTTCAACACGAACAGGATGCCATTCAACGCCGCCCGATCGGATACGCGTGGGCGACCAGGATGCTCTTTGGGCCGGGGCTTGGGCGGCGGCAGTAACGGTTCGATCAGTGTCCACAATTCGTCATCAATGATTGGCGCTTCCATCCCTTGGGTTCCGTTGTTCAGACATCCAAGGTTAACAGCTTGTCGAGAAAGTAAACAGCCCCTCATTGGTTTTTGAACTGGCCTCTTAGGTGTTTACGCCGAACGGCGCGCGCGACGTGCCTGGGGCCGCCACGCCTGGCTCGTGGAACGGGCTCAGATCCCGCGCGCGATGCGACGTCGGTTGCGCACCAGGCTGCTGGCCACGGCCAGTAAGATCACCACGAAGCCGATCGCGGCCCAGCCCGGCAGCAGGATACCGAGGATCAGCGGATAGGCGGTCTCGCAGAGGCGGCCGACCACCTTGAACACGCTCGGCAGCCAGTGCGCGGGCGGCAGGCTGTCGACGATCGGCTGCAGCGTGTCGAAACCGCAGCTGAAGCCCGGGTTCAGCTGGATCTGCAGGTGGTGCAGGGCGGTGCCCGCGCCCGCCTGCGCGGCGATCACGATCAGCAGCTCGATCACGGCGAGGCTGCGCCAGCTGCGCAGGCCGGTGCCGAGGAAGGAGAAGATCGCGATCAGCGCGAAGAAGTAGCGCTGGATGATGCATAGCGGGCAGGGATCCTCGCCCTTGACGAACTGCAGGTAGAGCGCGCCCGCCAGCAGGGCGACGCAGACGACGCCGAGCAGCGTCAGGAGGCGGCGCTCGCGGCGCAGCGACAGCGAGAAATCGTTCATCGGTGATCGGTCCCGAAAATGGAGCGGTCGGATTTTGTCGCGAACGGACCGCTGTTTTTCTGCGCCGAGTGAAAGATGGCTCAAGGTGGCAGTGCCAGGCGCAAGAGCTGGCGCAGCGGTTGGCCGGGCGTCAGGCTCGTGCGCGGCACAGTGGCGGCGCGCGCAAGCCCCAGCCGCTACCGGCTTGCCGCCCCACCTCGGGAGGCTCAGCGAATCGCCGCCAGCAGAGCATCGTTGCGATGCGGGCCGGCGGCCAGCATCAGCCCGACCGGCGCCGTGTCGCGTGGGTGGCAGGGCACCGACAGCGTGCAGGCGTCGAGGAAGTTGAAGGCGCTCGGATTGCGCAGAATCAGCGCATTGGCGCGCGCAAAGGCCTCGTCGTCGGCCTCCAGCTCGGCGATGCACGGGGGGGGCGCCACCGGCACGGTTGGCGTGAGCACCGCGTCGACGCGCGACCAGAGCGTCTGCTCGGCTTCGTCGAGCACGGCGGCGCGCGCGGCGATCAGGTCGAGCTAGTCGGCTGCGCTGGCTGTCTCGCCCTTGAGGATGCGCGCCAGCACGCGCGGGTCGTACCGGTCGTGGCGTCCATTCCGTCCGTCACATAATGATTGAGCACTCCGAGTCGCACGCCCTCGAGCGGCCGCACGGCCGGCACGCGCGGCTCGAGGCCGGCGAGAATCCGGTCGACCAGCGCGCAGCAGGCCACCGAGACGCCGATCGGCCGAACCGAGTCGAGCGTGGTCGACAGCGGCACACCGCCCGGCCTCGGTACCCGGCTGGCGGTCGGCTTGAAGCAGGTCAGGCCGCAGAGCGCGGCCGGAATGCGGATCGAGCCGCCGGTGTCGCTGCCCAGCGCGACCGCAGCCATGCCGTCGGCGACCGAGGCGGCCGCGCCCGACGAGGAGCCGCCCGTGATCCGCGCGTCGCCGGCCACCTCGCGCCGGTACGGCGGGCGCGTCGGCGCTGGTGGGCACCGTGGCGTCCTCGAGCGCGCGCGAGCCGGTCCGCGTGCGCTGGCCGGCGATGTCGAACAGGTCCTTGACCGAAACCGGGGTGCCGGCCAGCGGCGACAGCACGATGCCGGCCGCGCAAGCGGCCGTGCGCGTCGGCGCGGCGGTGCGCGCGGCCTCGGCGTCGACACCCATGAAGACCACCGAGCCCTGCCCGTCAGGCGCGGCGATGCGTTCGAGCACGGTATCGACCAGCGCGCGGCTGATGGTGCGGCCGGCTGCCAGATCGGCGGCCAGGGTGACAAGCGGGAGAAACGGGGCGAAGGTCGTCATGGCGGCGTCGGATGCGGATGGGACGGCCAAGGCGGCGCACGATGCGCTGCGCCCGTGGAGCGGGCTGGGCCCGATTTGTATGGCTTCCGCATGAAGGCCGTTGTCAGGCAAGGCGGAGAATGGACTAAAGCACATCGATACCCCACGCGGTGAGGTTACGGATATTTTCAGGCTGACTCTCTTCGGTCGCCGCTGTTGCTCCATGCGCGCCAGGTTCAACGTGATCTTGCGCACGCACGCGAGATTTTGGACTGCGGTTTTGTTGCGCGTCTGCTGGGCATCTTCGTCCCACAATACGTCGAGCACCCAATGGGGCTGATTCTCGACCCCCCGTGTGTGCGTGTCAACAGCAACTTAGAAGTGACCCACTTGAGCCGTTGTGCAGCACATTAGATTTGACCCACCCGAGTCACCATGTTGATGCCCAGCATGTTGGTTGACCTTGGGTCAGTGCCAGTTGCTGGTCATCGGTTTCGCCTGAGCCAGGGTCAAGCGGTGTCCTGATTAGTTACTTGACTCCGAAGCAGGCATGAAACCAAGTATCGTTCGCCAGATGCTTACGGAGCGTGCGCCATGCCCATGAACAGAATCCAATTTCAGGCCGGTCTGTCGATGAAAGAATTTCAGGAGCAGTACGGCAACGAAGTGCAATGCGAGGCCGCGCTGGTCGGGTCTCGCTGGCCCGATGGCTGGGTGTGCCCTCGATGCAAGGGCACGCGCTACGCCAGCGCCTACAACGGCCGGCGACTGTGGGAATGCCTGAGCCAGTCCTGCCGGTACCAATGCTCGTCGATCGTCGGAACGATATTCGAGAAGACGAAATTGCCGCTGACAACCTGGTTTCTGGCGATCTACCTGGTGACGCAGAGCAAGAACGCCATCAGCGGACTGGAGCTCAAACGCCAGCTGGACGTGAGCTACAAGACGGTCTGGCTCATCAAGCACAAGTTGCTGGAGACCATGTGGCTGCGCGAAGAGCAACGCCGGCGCGACGAACGGGTCGAGGTCGACGACGCGTATCTGGACGGGGAACGCTCCGGCGGTAATGGCGCGTAGCACGCCCCGCGGCAAGACGCCGTTTGTAGCGGCCGTGCAGACCTCTGACGATGGCCGCCCTCTGTTCATACGGCTCTCGCCCGTGCCGGGCTTTGCCAAAGCGGCCCTTGAGGTCTGGGCGGCTAGCAGCCTGATGCCCACCGCGTGCGTCGTTTCCGATGGCCTGTGGTGTTTCGACGGCGTGACGCAAAAGGCTGCCAGTCATGAGCGCCATGTCACGGGCGGTGGCCGTCAGGCCGCACAGCGCCCCGAGTTCGGCTGGGTCAACACGATGCTCGGCAACCTGAAAACGGCCCTCAAGGGCACGTACCACGCTATCGATCACGCCAAATATGCCCATCGCTATCGCGCTGAATTCGCCGACTGTTTCAACCGCCGTTTCGATTTGCCTGCGATGGCGCCGCGCCTGCTTCGGGCCGCCGTTACGACAAAACCTCATCCGCGCTGTGTGTTGATGGCCTCGGAGTCAAGTAACTAATCAGGACGGAATTTGCCCAGACCACTGCCATGTTCAGTGCGGCACCTTGCGATCACCCGGTTGATGCCGCGTTCGCGCAATCGTTGACGATGCGGATCGGAATCGTAACCACGATCGGCATAGATGACCTTGGGTCTCTGAAGGGGTCGGCTGCGCGCGCCGCGGATCGGGGGAATCGCGTCGACGAGCGGCGTCAACTGGGTGACGTCGTTGCGGTTCGCGCCGGTCAGGATGGCGCTGATGGGAACGCCATTGGCATCTCGAGGATGGGGTGCTTGGAACCGGGTAACGCGCGATCCGTGGGATTCGGGCCAGTTTTTCGCCCGCCCCAACAGTTCGTACCGACGAGGAATCGACGGCAGCGTATGAAAGATCGATCTGCCCGGCCTCGCGCAACTTGTCGAGCAGCAGTTCGTGCAGTCCATCCCATATTCCTGCTTTGCGCCAGTCGTTCAGTCGTCGCCAGCAGGTTGCGCCGGAGCCAAAGCCCAATACGGTTGGCAGATAGTTCCATCGCAGACCGGTTGTCAACACGAACAGGATGCCATTCAACGCCGCCCGATCCGATACGCGTGGGCGACCAGGATGCTCTTTGGGCCGGGGCTT
>JAYFRX010000247.1:0-4389 GCA_040946945.1 Burkholderia sp.
CGTAAGCTCGGCGGTGCCGACGGACCTCTGGATGCTCGCCGTTGCCTTGCATCGTCCGACCGATAAACGCGTTGACCATGACTTGAAGTCCGCCTAACCTACGAAACCCTGCCGCCCCAACCTTCAAATGGGACGCCGCCCGTCCCCTGCTTGTCGTTACTGCTTTTTTGGGATGTTGCGGGTGATATGGGTGCTGCCTGGTGATGCCGCTTGTCGCGGCTCGGCCTCATTGCGCCGTGAAGGTATAGCTGCCCCGCGTGCGATGGCCGTCGGTGGCCACCGCCACCCAGTGGACCGTGTAGACGCCCGACTTGAGCGCGGCGAGGTCCACGCTCATGTGCTTCTTGTCGTTGCCGCTGACGCTCGACTTGTCGCGCGTGACCGAGGCGCTGGCCGCGTCGCTGACCTGCAGCGAGCTGAAGGCCGGCTCCAGACCCTCGTCGAAGTCGATCGAGACGCTGGCCGTGGCCGCCGGCACGGTAGCACCGGCCTCGGGGCTGCGCTGCTTCGGATGCGCGTGGGCGAAGGCGAGCGGCGCGACGGCCGCGAGCAGCAGGGCGGCGGCGCCATGCGCCGCGAACTGGCGAATCTTCATGGCGGGATTCCGGTTGGGTTCGAGAAAAGGCGACTTACTTGGACATCGCATTGGGGCTTTCGACCTTGCACTGGACGCCGAGCTTGTCGCCGTCGCCGAAGCTCAGCGTGAGCGAGATCGTCGAGCCGATCTTGAGCGCCTGCTTCGGCTCTTCCAGCATCACGTGGTAGTCGCCCGGCGCGAACGACAGCGTGCCCTTGGCGGGCACCGTGGCGGTATCGACCATCACCATCTTCGACATGCTGCCGTTGCTCTGGGTCTGGTGCAGCATGGCCATGCCGAACGCGTCGGAATCGACGCCGGTCAGCTGGATCGGCTTGTCGCTGCTGTTGGTGACTTCGAAGAAGCCGCCCGAGGGAATGCCGGCCGGCATAGCGCGGATCCAGCACTTCGAGACGGAAACGGCATCGGGTGCGGCGAAGGCGGCCGAGCAGGCGACGGCGAGGGAGGCGGCGGTGAGTAGGCGGATGGAGGTTTTCATGTTTTTGGATGTCCTTGGAAATATGGGTAGTTAGTTATTTCGTGCCGGGCGGCGCCTCAGACGTCGCTGCCCTTGAGCAGCAACGGCAGGTCGTGGACCCAGGGCGGGGTGCCCTGGCCGTCGCGCGCGAACAGGCGCAGCTTGCCGCTCGGGTCGAACACCACGCTCGCGGCCGTGTGGTTCATCGAGTAGTTGTCGGGCTTGTTGCCCGCCACCTGCTCGTAGGTGATGCGGAAGTCGTTAGTCACCTGCTTGAGCTGCGCGTCGTTGGCCGGGCGCAGCGCGCGGAACGAGGGATCGAAGGCGCCCACGTACTGCGATAGCACCTGGTCGGTGTCGCGCTGCGGGTCGACGCTGACGAACAGCACCTGTACGCGCTTGGCGACGTCGAGGCCGAGCTGGTTAAGCGATTGCGCGAGCTCGGCCAGCGTGGTCGGGCACGCGTCGGGGCAGTGCGTATAGCCGAACAGCACCACCACCACCTTGCCGCGATAGTCGGCCACGGTGCGGACCTTGCCGTCGGTGTCGGGCAGCGAGAAGTCCTTGCCGAATTGCGTGTTGCCGGTAATATCGAGGTTGTTAAAGGAGGGCTGGTTTTGCTGGCAGCCGCTCAGCGCGGCAGTGCCGGCCAGCGCCGCGCAGACGAGCGCGAGCGTGGCGGCGCCTCGCGTGGCGTGAAGCGGTAAAGCGGTCAAACGCTTGAACATGGTGGTCTCGCCACAAATATCAGGAAATCGAAGGAACGGACGATTGCGCGATGCGGGGTGCCGGTGCCGGCCTGAGACAAGGCGGCTAGATCCGGCCCGGCAGGCCTCGGCGGCGAGCGCAGAGCCGCGCGCGATCGAACGGAACGACGGAATCAGGCCAGCGAGGGTGGCGCACGCGCCGGCGCCGCCAGCGAGGGGAAGAAGCGGGGCGGCAGGGCTGGTGCCGGCAGCAGGGCGCGGCGGACCAGCGGGTGCAGCAAGGCATCGGCGAGCGCGGCGGCCGCCGGTGCATAGGCTGAGAGGCCAGCAGGTCGCAGTAGCCGAAAGCCGACAAAGCGTCGCGCGGCAATTCGTGCCGGTCGGCGTGCTGCGTCGCCGCGCAGATCGGCGCGGCCGGCCGATGCGCGGCCGCCGCTTTCGCCAGCTGGCTGGCGAGCGGCATCAGCACCAGCAGCCAGATAGCCAGCAGGCGAAACCAGGCGGTCAGACGACGTCGGGATGAGATGGGCGACAGCATCGCTCGATGGTAAACTACTGCGGCGCGATTTTCGTCGGGAATGTGTCAGGCGGGACGACGGGACGGGCTTGCGAGCTGAAAAGTGGGGCGATTTGTCGCGTGAGGCAGTTGGCGTTCGGGGGCTTGGCCAGAGCTGCCGCGGTGAGGTGGGCCAGGGTCGGCGGTCGATCAGGCGGTGTCATTGCGCGGGGTGCGGCCCTTCGGGCCGAGGGCGAGGCGCGTCGACGACGCGTACCGGGGGGCTGCCTCGCCCGTCCGGCACGAGTGTTCGCTGCGCCGCGCTCACGCCGCCCTGCGCTAGGTCGCGGATCGTGTACCGGATCCGGTTTTGTTTAGACACGATTTTGTGATCAGGCGGCAAGTGGCAGGAGCGCTGCCTAACGACGGGCTTCGAGGGGTGTCTTGAAGACCAGTTTTTCGAGCCGCCATTCGCGATTGTATCGATCCTTGAACGCGACGGCGGCAGCACCAACTTCTTCAACGTTGTTGAACAGCCGTCCGTGAATGGCTTGCTCCTTCATGGTCCGATTGAAACGCTCGGCGACGCCGCTGGTCTGCGGCTCAGCGACGAAGGCGCAGCTCGGCGTAATCCCCCCAGAACTTGAGCTGGGCGCGGAAATCGTCGGACCTGTACTGCAAGCCGTGATCCATTCGCAGGGACAGTCCGCGGCCGACATCAGCTTCGACCGATCCGAACTGCTCGCGCACCCCTCGGCTGATTGTGCGGCCATATCGAACAGCCCACGATGCCTAGCCTGCCGATCGAGCACAGCATCGCGCATCCGAGCTTGCTCGGCCGATATTGCGGTGTCGAAGTTCGCTGATCATCAGCCGCTGTATCGCCAATCGGAGATTGCGGGCACGCGAGGCGGTGTCCCAAAAGTAGTTGAAGATTGAAGGCGGCGGTTTCCGCGGGAATCCGAGAGAATCGGGTTTTCAAGACCAAGCTCCAGAACAAGAGAACCGCCGAGATGAAGCTTACCAAGAAACCCGGGCGTCGTGCCAAGTTGCCGCTGACGGTCGTCAGCAAACAGGAGCACGAGGCCCTGCGCGCCAGCTTTGCCGAGCACGAACAGTTGTGGCTTCCGATGCGCGATCTGATCCAGAACACGCGCATCAGTGTTGACGCGCTGATGTACGACGCTGGCCGCGCGCTCGTCGAACAATTGCTGATGGTGTCTGCTCGCGAGGTGGCCGGCGACAAGCACGCGGGGCGTGCCGCCGGCGACGTGCGCTGGCATGGCTCGCAGCCCGGCCGAATCGTGATGGACGAACGCAAGCTGCGGGTTCAGCGGCCCCGCCTGCGGGACAAGCGCGGCAAGGAAGTGCCGATTCCCGCCTACACGCAGCTGCGCGACGACGAACGGCTCACGCAGCGCATGTACGACATCATGGTCAGCGGCGTGTCGACCCGAAAGTATGACGAGGCGTTGCCTGAAATGGCCCACACCGTCGGCATCTCGAAGAGCAGCGTCTCGCGCCAGTTCGTGAAGACGAGCAAGAAGAAGCTTGACGGGCTGATGGAGCGTCGCTTCGAGGATCACGACATCCTAGCCATCTACCTGGACGGTATCATCGTCGATGGGTGCCACATTCTCACCGCGATTGGCGTCGAGAGCGACGCCCAGAAGCATTTGATGGGGCTGGTGAGCGGTTCGAGCGAGAACGCCGAAGTCGTTAAGAGGCCAGTTCAAAAACCAATGAGGGGCTGTTTACTTTCTCGGCAAGCTGTTAATCTTGGATATCTGAACAACGGAACCCAAGGGATGGAAGCGCCAATCATTGATAACGAATTGTGGACACTGAGCGAACCGTTACTGCCGCCGCCCAAGCCCCCGCGCAAAGAGCATCCTGGTCGCCCACGCGTATCGAATCGGGCGGCGCTGAATGGCATCCTGTTCGTGTTGAAAACCGGTCTGCGATGGAACCATCTGCCAACCGTATTGGGCTTTGGCTCCGGCGCGACCTGCTGGCGACGACTGAACGACTGGCGCAAAGCAGGAGTATGGGATCGACTGCACGAACTGCTGCTCGACAAGTTGCGCGAGGCCGGGCAGATCGATCTTTCATACGCTGCCGTCGATTCCTC
>JAYFRX010000248.1:0-4380 GCA_040946945.1 Burkholderia sp.
GCGTGAGCCGTTCGTCGTCGCGCAGCTGCGTGTAGGCGGGAATCGGCACTTCCTTGCCGCGCTTGTCCCGCAGCCGGGGCCGCTGAACCCGCAGCTTGCGTTCGTCCATCACGATTCGGCCTGGCTGCGAGCCATGCCAGCACACGTCGCCGGCGGCACGCCCCGCGGGCTTGTCGCCGGCCACCTCGCGAGCAGACACCATCAGCAATTGTTCGACGAGCGCGCGGCCAGCGTCGTACATCAGCGCGTCAACACTGATGCGCGTGTTCTGGATCAGATCGCGCATCGGAAGCCACAACTGTTCGTGCTCGGCAAAGCTGGCGCGCAGGGCCTCGTGCTCCTGTTTGCCAGTGACCGTCAGCGGCAACTTGGCACGACGCCCGGGTTTCTTGGTAGGCTTCATCTCGGCGGTTCTCCTGTTCTGGAGCTTGGTCTTGGAAACCCGATTCTCTCGGATTCCTGCGGGAACCGCCGCATTCAACCTTCAACTATTTTCCTGATTAGTTACTTGACTCCGAGACCATCAACACACGGCGAGGATGAGGTTTTGTCGTAACGGCGGCCCGAAGCAGGCGCGGCGCCATCGCGGGCAAATCGAAACGGCGGTTGAAACAGTAGGCGAATTCAGCGAGATAGCGATGGGCATATTTGGCGTGATCGATAGCGTGGTACGTGCCCTTGAAGGCCGTTTTCAGGTTGCCGAGCATCGTGTTGACCCAGCCGAACTCGGGGCGCTGCGCGGCCTGACGGCCACCGCCCGTGACATGGCGCTCATGACTGGCAGCCTTTTGCGTCACGCCGTCGAAACACCACAGGCCATCGGAAACGACGCACGCGGTGGGCATCAGGCTGCTGGCCGCCCAGACCTCAAGGGCCGCTTTGGCAAAGCCCGGCACGGGCGAGACCCCATGAACAGAGGGCGGCCATCGTCAGAGGTCTGCACTGCCGCTACAAACGGCGTCTTGCCGGGCGCGCCACGCCCAGCCTTACCGCCGGAGCGTTCCCCGCCCAGATACGGGTCGTTGACCTCGACCCGTTCGTCGAGCCGGCGTCGCTCTTCGCGCAGCCACATGGTCTCCAGCAACTTGTGCTTGATGAGCCAGACCGTCTTGTAGCTCACGCCCAGCTCGCGTTTGAGCTCCAGTCCGCTGATGGCGTTCTTGCTCTGCGTCACCAGGTAGCTCGCCAGAAACCAGGTCGTCAGCGGCAATTTCGTCTTTTCGAATATCGTTCCGACGATCGACGAGCATTGGTACCGGCAGGACTGGTTCAGGCATTCCCACAGTCGCCGGCCGTTGTAGGCGCTGGCGTAGCGCGTGCCCTTGCATCGAGGGCACACCCAGCCATCGGGCCAGCGAAACCCGACCAGCGCGGCCTCGCATTGCGCTTCGTTGCCGTACTGCTCCTGAAATTTTTTCATCGACAGCCCGGCCTAAAACTGGATTCTGTTCATGGGCATGGCGCACGCTCCGTAAGCATCTGGCGAACGATACTTGATTTCATGCCTGCTTCGGAGTCAAGTAACTAATCAGGAAGTTTTTTGACAACACCAGCAAGGCGGTCGTCTCGGCCAGCGCACGGTCCTTGCGCCCAACTTCGCGCTCGAGTTCTTTGATCCGGCGACGATTCGCCTTCGTTTGCCCAGGCTTGGCACGCACGTCCTGCGGGTCGGCCAACGCCTGGGTGGCCGCGTCCCGCCAAGGCAGCAAGCTCCTGCGGATACAAGCCGTTCTTGCGGCACCATGCGTTGCGCGATGTCTCGTCCAGCGCGGCAGTGGCGCGCTCCGGCGGCAGCAACCTTGCAACCACCTTATCCTTGAATGCCGGTCCGTACTTTGCCACTTCTCGGCCTCATTGCGCCCCCGGATTTCCAGATCCTATTCGGGCGCCAACTATTCTCACACGGGGCAGTGCAGGCCGTTTTTTGCGCGCCGCACCAGCGCGATGACGCGTACGACTCGATCGTCAAAGACGCCATGGATCTCTTCGAGAGGACGGAATTCTTCGAAGCGGTACGCGTCGGATAGACGCTTTCGTTTGCGTGAAGTAGTCATCGCGAGATCATGCCAGCTTTTTCGCAACATCCGAATCTCGCAAACCCTCTCCCACATTCGCTATCAGGCGTTTTCATGACGAAATTTATCCACACGATTCCGCGAATGTCCATGAAAAATACCGCCGTGAGGAGGGGGCGCGCGGGCTTCGGCGTCATCGCGGCGAGCACAGGCCCGGCGTGCGTTCCGGGCGGGGCCAGCGCCTGCCGCGCGGCGGCACGAGGCGGGGACGTGGATGAAGCGTGAGTGAGGCGTGCGAACTCGCAGCCCTGCGCCCGCCCGCGGCGGCTCAGTCGTGGGCGGCGGGGCCGGTCAGACGCGCGAGCACCTGCTTGTCGAACCGCCAGGGGATTGGTGCCTGGTCGACATTGGCGAGCACATGCGCGACGAACTCGCGGCGATCGATCTCGCGGCCGCCGAGCGAGGCGAGGTGCGCGGTGTTCTGCTGGCAGTCGATCATCGTCACCTGGTACGCTAGCAGGTGCGATACCAGGCCAGCGAGCGCGATCTTCGAGGCGTCGCTGGCTTTCGCGAACATCGATTCGCCGAAGAACATGGTGCCCAAGGCCACGCCATAGAAGCCGCCAACGCGTTCGCCGTCGTGCCAGGTCTCGATGCTGTGGACGTGGCCGTCGCGATGTAGCGCAGTATAGGCGGCGACGATCTCGTCGGTGATCCAGGTGCCGCGCTGGCCTTCGCGCGGTGCCTGCGCGCAAGCACGCATCACGGCAGCGAAATCGTGGTCGACGCGGATCTCCCAGCGCGCGTCGCGCAGCACGCGGCGCAGCGTCTTGCGAAACGTGACGGAGACGCGAAACTCAGCCGGCGCGAGGATCATGCGCGGGTCGGGACTCCACCACAGCACGGGCTGCCCGTCGGAATACCAGGGAAAGATGCCGCGATGATAGGCCTCGGCCACGCGCTCGGGCCGCAGCTCGGCGCTTGCGGCGAGCAGGCCCGGCGCACCGCTGGCGGAGCCGAGCGCCTGTTCGACGCTCGGAAAGGGATCGTCGGCCGCGAGCCAGGGAACCATGCGGGGCCCGTCAGCCGTTGCGCAGCGAGCGGAAGATGTCGCCGGTATGAACCCCGAAGCTGCCGGCGGCACGGTCGGCGAAGAACAGGCGCAAGGTCTGGATGACGGTCGGGAAGGCGATGTCGTCCCAGGGAATATCCGCCTCGTCGAACAGGCGCACCTCCAGGCTTTCTTCGCCGGCCTCGTACTCGGGGCCGGTCAGGCGTGCCAGGTAAAACAGATGGACCTGGTGCACATGCGGCACGTTCAGCAGCGTGAACAGGTTCTGCACCTCGACGCGCGCACCCGCTTCCTCGAGCGTTTCGCGCGCGGCGGCCTCGGAGGTCGTTTCACCCATCTCCATGAAACCCGCCGGCAGCGTCCAGTAGCCGTGGCGGGGCTCGATCGCGCGCCGGCACAGCAGCACCCGATCGCCCCATACCGGCACCGTGCCGACCACGTTGCACGGATTCTTATAGTGGATCGTGCCGCATTGGTCGCAGACGAAGCGTTCGCGATTGTCGCCGGAAGGGATGCGCGAGATGACTTCGTGGCCGCAGACTGAGCAGAATTTCATAGGTATGGGGAGCGAAAAGGTGATGCGAGTGTATCACCGGGCGGGGGCATTCTCGAACGCCAGGACGGTGCCGCGAAGCTTGCCGGCGCGATGCCCCTCGGGGTCACTCATGCCGGCCGGATGCTGCGATAGACGAACTGTCGAGGATAGCGGAGAAGGGGGGGCCGAAAAAGAAAATGGGCCACCAGCTTCAAGTGCCGTGACCCATCATCTGTCTAGCTTGGTTGCGGGGGTAGGATTTGAACCTACGACCTTCGGGTTACCTGATTAGTTACTTGACTCCAAAGCAGGCATGAAATCAAGTATCGTTCGTTACATGCTTACGGAGCGTGCGCCATGCCCATGAACAGAATCCAGTTTTAGGCCGGTCTGTCGATGAAAGAATTTCAGGAGCAGTACGGCAACGAAGCGCAATGCGAGGCCGCGCTGGTCGAGTCTCGCTGGCCCGATAGCTGGGTGTGCCCTCGATGCAAGGGCACGCTCTACGCCAGCGCCTACAACGGCCGGCGACTGTGGGAATGCCTGAGCCAGTCCTGCCGGTACCAATGCTCGTCGATCGTTGGAACGATATTCGAGAAGACGAAATTGTCGCTGACGACCTGGTTTCTGGCGATCTACCTGGTGACGCAGAGCAAGAACGCCATCAGCGGACTGGAGCTCAAACGCCAGATGGACGTGAGCTACAAGACGGTCTGGCTCATCAAGCACAAGTTGCTGGAGACCATGTGGCTGCGCGA
>JAYFRX010000249.1:0-4373 GCA_040946945.1 Burkholderia sp.
GCTTCGCTCCACGCTTCCTCCCCACGCTCGGTCACCCTCACGCAGTTGCGCTTCGCTTCGTTCGCTGTGGTCAACTCACGGGAGGACTTACACCTCCAAGATTGCGCCCATGCTGGGCGCACCACACGAAAAACGGACTGGAAACAGTCCGTTTTTCGTGTGCTAGCAGGCCCGAGCGACGATCGGCCCGGGTTCAGCCCGACAGCCCCCGAGCCGCTCGCAGATCGCGCGCGTCGGCGTGGCCAGGTTGAGCGTGTAGAAATGCAGCCCCGGCACGCCTTGCCGGATCAGCCGGTCGCACATCGCCGTAATCACGTCGGTGCCGAAGGCGCGGATCGATTCGCGATCGTCGCCGAAGCTCTCGAGCCGGCGCGCCATCCAGCGCGGCACTTCGGCACCGCACATCTCGGAGAAGCGCATCAGCTGCGAGTAGTTCGTGATTGGCATGATGCCGGGCACGATCGGCACTTCGATGCCGAGCCGCGCGGCATCGTCGACGAAACGGAAGTACGCGTCCGCGTTGAAGAAGTACTGCGTGATCGCCGAATTCGCGCCGGCTTTCACCTTGTCGGCGAAGTGCTGGAGATCCTGTTTCGGCGAACGCGACTGCGGATGGTATTCCGGGTAGGCAGCCACCTCGAGGTGGAACCAGTCGCCGTGCTCGGCGCGGATGAAGCGCACCAGGTCGGAGGCGTAGCGCAGCTCACCGACCTCGCCCATGCCCGAGGGCAGGTCGCCGCGCAGTGCCACAATCTGGCGGATGCCGTGCGAGTGGTACTGGTCCAGGATCGCGCGCAGGTTGTCCTTCGACGAACCGATGCACGACAGATGCGGGGCGGCTGAGAGGCCGTCCTTCTGCATGTCGAGCGCGGTGTCGAGCGTGCCTTGCTGCGTCGAGCCGCCGGCGCCGAAGGTCACGGAAACGAACTTCGGCTTGAGCGGTAACAGCTGCGCGCGCGTGGCACGCAGCTTGTTGGCACCCTCCGCCGTCTTCGGCGGGAAGAATTCCAGGGAGGGTTCGATCGATTTCATGATTCGGGAGGGATCCTCGTCAGCCCAGGTTGCGCTGGCCGAAGATCAGGGCGGACAGGAGCCACGACACGATGCTGTACAGGATCGACCCGAAGAGCGCCGACCAGAATCCTGATACCTGGAAGCCCTTGAGCAGCGAGGACGCTAACCAGAAGCAGAGCGCGTTGACTACCAGGATGAACAGACCGAGCGTGACGATCGTCACTGGCAGGGTCAGCAGGATCAGCACCGGCCGGATGATGGTGTTGATCAGACCGAGCACAACCGCGATGATGAGCGCCGTCCCGAAGCTCTTGATGTGGATCGAGGGAACCAGGTAGGTGATGATCAGCAGCGCGAGAGCATTGATGATCCAGGTCAGGATGACGGTCATGTGAAGGGGGCTCCTAATGCAAAAAAACCGGGCCGCGCATGCGGCCGGCGCGATGCGCGGCGACGCCCCGGCCCCGAGGCTGCGGCGCGCTACGCCCGTGCACAGCGCGAGGCCGGTCGCGGGATCAGTAACGGTAGCGGTCCGGCTTGAACGGACCGTCCTGCGACACGCCGATGTACGAGGCTTGCTCGACCGACAGCACCGTCAGGTTGGCACCGATGCGGGCCAGGTGCAGGCGCGCGACCTTCTCGTCGAGGTGCTTAGGCAGCACGTAGACCTTGTTCTCGTACTGCTCGCCGCGCACGAACAGTTCGATCTGCGCGAGCGTCTGGTTGGCGAACGAGTTCGACATCACGAAGGACGGGTGGCCGGTCGCGCAGCCGAGGTTGACCAGGCGGCCTTCGGCCAGCAGGATCACGCGCTTGCCGTTCGGGAAGACGATGTGGTCGACCTGCGGCTTGATGTTTTCCCACTGGTACTGGCGCGTCGACGCGATGTCAATTTCCGAGTCGAAGTGGCCGATGTTGCAGACGATCGCGTTGTGGCGCATCACCTTCATGTGGTCGTGGCCGATCACGTGGAAGTTGCCGGTCGCCGTGACGAAGATGTCGGCCTTGTCGGCCGCGTATTCCATCGTCACCACGCGGTAGCCTTCCATCGCCGCCTGTAGCGCGCAGATCGGATCGATTTCGGTGACCCACACGGTCGCGCCCAGGCCGCGCAGCGACTGCGCGCAGCCCTTGCCCACGTCGCCGTAGCCGGCCACCACGGCGATCTTGCCGGCGATCATCACGTCGGTGGCGCGCTTGATGCCGTCCACCAGCGATTCGCGGCAGCCGTACAGGTTGTCGAACTTTGATTTGGTGACCGAGTCGTTGACGTTAAAGGCCGGGAACGGCAGGCGGCCGTCCTTTTCCATCTGGTACAGGCGGTGCACGCCGGTGGTGGTCTCTTCTGTCACGCCCTTGATGTGTGCCAGGCGCTTCGAGTACCACTGCGGATCGATGTCCAGGTGCGCGGCGATCGACTTATAGAGCGCCACTTCTTCCTCGTTGGTCGGCTTGCCGATCACCGAGCGGTCCTTCTCGGCCTTCGAACCGAGGATAAGCAGCAGGGTCGCGTCGCCACCGTCGTCGAGGATCATGTTGGCGAACTCGCCGTGCGGCCATCCGAAGATGCGGTGCGAGTATTCCCAGTATTCGTCGAGCGTCTGGCCCTTGTAGGCGAATACCGGCGTGCCGGCTTCGACGATCGCGGCGGCCGCGTGGTCCTGGGTCGAGAAGATGTTGCATGAGGCCCAGCGCACGTCGGCGCCGAGCGCCTTGAGCGTCTCGATCAGCACGCCCGTCTGGATCGTCATGTGCAGCGAGCCGGCGATGCGCGCGCCTTTGAGCGGCTGCGCTGCCTTGTATTCGTCGCGGATCTGCATCAGACCGGGCATTTCGGTCTCGGCGATGGACAGTTCCTTGCGGCCCCAAGCAGCCAGTGCCAGGTTGGCGACGAGGTAGTCCTGCGAGGCTTTCGAGTCTACAACGGCGTTCATCACGCCCTCCTTTCTTGGTCAAAGATTGGTGACGTGAGCGCCGTTCAGAGTGCGGCGCCCCGGGCGGCGCGGCGAGTCAGCAGACCCGGCGCCGGCGGGGCAAATGCCGCGCGGTGAGGATTTCCAAGCCTGGCAGGCCGGTGCCTGTCGCAACGCTCCTCGGAAACCAAAAACAATTGTAGCAAAGAACTGCGAAGAATTCCCGCACGCTTGGTGCGGAAATGCGTATCAATTTGCAATCGCCCTGATCTAGTTCGTAAGCGACTCGGCCTAACCGTTTCGCCGTTCGCGCGCGAGTCGAGCATGATGGTGATGGCGTGTCGGAGTCGGTGTAGATCAAGGGAGATCGTGTCCACGATCCATCCAAATCTATCCAGATCTATCCGGTTGAGAGTGTGGGCGGGGTGAGGGGTTTCAGTTTGTCAGCCACATTCCAAGGCAGCAATTCGTCGATGCGAGAGATCTTGTGATCAGCGATGTGGGTCCGGACGTATTCCAGGTAGGCACGCGGGTTGATCCCGTTGAACTTGCACGTCCCGATCAAGCTATCCATCGCGGCGGCCCGCTCGCCCCCACTGTCGGAGCCGACGAACGGATAATTCTCGCGTCCGAGCGCGACACAGCGCAAGGCATTTTCGGCAAGCACGTTGCTTATCTCGGCCCAATCGTCCTCACAGTAGAACGTGAGGGCTGACCAGTGGTTCAGCGAGTAGTTGATCGTCTTGGCGAGCGCGGACTTCGTCGACAGCGTCGTGAGTTTTGCCCTGATCGTCGTTTCGAACTTCACGAGCAACGGCTTGCTCTTCTCCCGCCTCACGCGCAGACGCTCGTCTGGTACCTTGCCGCGGTGTACCGGATCGGGTTGTTTAGACACGATTTTGCGATCAGGCGGCAAGTCGAAAGAGCGGTGCCTGACAAGCTTCGAGAGGTGTTTTGAAGCCCAGTTTTTCGAGACGCTATTCGCGATTGTATTGGTCCTTGAACGCGACGGCGGCAGCACGAACTTCTTCAACGTTGTTGAACAGCCGTCCGTGGATGGCTTGCTCCTTCATGGTCCGATTGAAACGCTCGGCGACGCCGTTGGTCTGCGGCTCAGCGGCGAAGGCGTAGCTCGGCGTAATCCTCCAGAACTGGATCTGGGCGCGGAAATCGTCCGACCTGTACTGCGGTACTGCGAGCCGTGATTCATTCGCAGGGACAGTCGGCGGCCGGCATCAGCTTCGACCGATCCGAACTGCTCGCTCACCCCTTGGCTGATTGGCTCCAGTGCGGCGAAGCGGTCGCCTACTTTCCTGCTTTCCTGATTAGTTACTTTACTCCGAGACGATCAACACACGGCGAGGATGAGGTTTTGTCGTAACGGCGGCCCGAAGCAGGCGCGGCGCCATCGCGGGCAAATCGAAACGGCGGTTGAAACGGTAGGCG
>JAYFRX010000250.1:0-4363 GCA_040946945.1 Burkholderia sp.
ACCCGGTTCCAAGCACCCCATCCTCGTAGATGCCAATGGCGTTCCCATCAGCCCCATCCTGACCGGCGCGAACCGCAACGACGTCACCCAGTTGCTGCCGCTCGTCGACGCGATTCCCCCGATCCGCAGCGCGCGCGGCCGACCCCTTCAGAGACCCAAGGTCATCTATGCCAATCGTGGTTACGATTCCGATTCGCATCGTCAACGATTGCGCGAACGCGGCATCAAATCGGTGATCGCAAGGCGCCGCACTCAAGGCGCCGCACTGAACATGGCAGTGGTCTGGGCAAATTCCGTTGGGTCGTTGAACGGACTCACTCGTGGCTCCACAACTGCCGTCGTCCTCGCATACGCTTCGATCGTCGAGCTGACATTCACGAAGTATTCTTCAAATTCGGCTGCGCCCTCGTCTGCTGGAACATCTTCAGGCGTACCGAGCAGTCTTTTTGAACTGGCCTCTTACATCTCGACACAACAAGCCCACACGAGGCGCGCGGCCTGCACCAGGCGGCGGCGCTTGTGCAGGCCGATGCTCGCCAGCGCGCCGCCGTGACGCGCCTGCCGTCGCGTTCGCACATCAGCAGATCGAGCTCACCGCCGCGCACCACCAGGTTGGCGGCCACGAAGGCCAGACCCTGCCGCGCCAGGAAGCGCCGCGCCTGCTGCTCGAAACGCTCGCCGGCGCGTTTCGAGCAGCCCCGCGACGAAAAGTTGTCGGCCTCGCCGCCGCCGGCGGCAACTCCACCTCCCGCTCCCGCGCCCGCGCGAAGCCGTGCCACCCGCATGGCACAATGCGGGCCTTGTTCCGCCCGCCGCGCGCCGTCGCGCCCTCTCTATCATGACTGCCCTCCCCGATCTCGCGCAATCGCAGCACTATCCCGCCGGCACGCTCTACGTAGTCGCGACGCCGATCGGCAACGCGGCCGACATCACGCTGCGCGCGCTGCACGTGCTCGCGCTGGTCGACCACATCGCCGCCGAGGACACGCGCAACACCGGCCAGCTGCTGTCGCGCTACGGCATCTCAAAGCCACTGCTGGCCGTGCACGAGCACAACGAGCGCGAGGCGGCCGGGCGCATCGTCGAGCTGCTGCTGGCCGGCGAGCGGATCGCCTATGTTTCCGATGCGGGCACGCCCGGCATTTCGGACCCGGGCACCAAGCTGGTGGAGGCGGTGCGCGCTGCCGCGCGGCCGGTCGTGCCGCTGCCCGGCGCGAACGCAGCCGCCACGGCCGTCAGCATCGCGGGCGACTGGGCCGGGCCGTTCACCTTCGCAGGCTTCCTGCCGCCCAAGCCCAAGCAGCGCGCGGCTGCGCTCGAACCGCTCAAGGCCCATCCCTACGCGCTGGTGTTCTACGAGGCACCGCATCGCATCGCCGAGACCGTCGAGGCGCTCGCCCAGGCCTTCGGCTGCGAGCGGCGCCTCCTGATCGGCCGCGAACTGACGAAATTACATGAGGACGTGTTCGTCGGCACTCTGGCCGAAGGGCCAAGCTGGCTCGCCGCCGACGCGAACCGCCAGCGCGGCGAGTTCGCGATCGTGGTGGAGGGCGCGAACGCACCGCAAGGCGGGGACGATCCGGCCGCGCACGATGCGCTGCTCAGGCTGCTGCTGGCGGAGGTGCCGGTGAAAGGTGCGGCGAAGCTGGCCGCGGCGCTGACGGGCGCGTCGCGCAACACGCTGTATGCGCGCGCGATCGAACTGAAGGAAGAGACAGAAGAAGACTGACGCGGCTCGGCGGCCCCAGGCGATGCCGAGGGAAATGCAGGAATGCGGCGTAAGCCCGTCGCGCCGCTAATATCAGAGTCCCGCTACAGCCCGGCATGCTTGCCGAGGACTGCCGAATGGAACTCAGTGCGTCTGCGAAGCCGAGGCGACAATCTCGTCGCGCGCGACCCGCGCCTGCTCGGGCGAGAGCCCGACGATCTTGACGCTTCCGGTACCCGCATGGACCAGGCCGATGATCTTGGCCGCGGCATACGAGAGATCGAGCACGCGGCTGCGCTTGAACGGGCCGCGGTCGTTGATCTTCACCACCACCGACTTGCCGTTGCTCTGGTTGATCACCTTCACGTACGAAGACAGCGGCAAAGTGCGATGCGCGGCGGTCAACTCGTTTATGTCGAAGCGCTCGCCGTTGGCGGTACGCCGGCCGTGGAAGGCGCGGCCGTACCACGAGGCTTTGCCGCTCTGGCGGAAATCGGACACGTCGGCCGCGTCGATCGGCCTTGCATCGGTCAGCGAGGCGCGCCTGGCATCTTGCGAGTCGGTGGTCAGCATGGTCGCCAGCGCGGAGTCGAACTGCTTGCCGTCGTTGGCATTCGCCGCGCTCGCGGCAGACGTGCGCAGTGCGTCCTTGGCCGGATTGGACTGGTTGGTCGCCTGATCGTTGGCGGCATTGGGCGGCATCGCGCATCCGGTTAGCGCGGCCATCATCACTACTGAGCCGAGTTGCCTCGGCAATCGAAATTTCATCGACGTGTCGCCTATGGGTGCGGGCCGTGACTGCTAGAAAATGCGACCCGGACGGATATGCGCGCACGCCCCTGCTCCTTGCGAGCAGATGGCTTGCACTGATGCGGCTGTCGTACTCGCCGCGACCGTCCTGATTAACTTTCATGTCTGGCGCAACCTTGTCCCCAGCAGCCTGACCAGACCCCAAATGTCGCCATCAAACCAGCTGACCGGTTCCCGCGCCTTGCTAACCAGCAAGACACAGGAACGGCGACATAGGCCTCTTCCGGCATGCGACAGCATGGCCGCGGCGAATGCGCATGGTGCCCGGCCGAAAAGACGCGAGTACCGATGAATCGGCACTGGATGCGCCGCCGGTAAGCCGGCGGCTAGTGTTCCGTTCGGTTGTTAACTAATCTATGTTGACGTAGCATGCCGCTATCCATGGAACGAGAGATACCAGCATGCCCATGGGACGACCGAAGACCGAACTGGCGCTGAGCGAGGACGAGCGCTCGCAACTGACTTCGATGCCCGTTCGCGTTTGATTTCGGCGGCGCTCGTGACGCGTGCGCGGATCGTACTGGCAGCGGCAACTGGGAAGCCCAACAGCGCCATCGCCGAGCGTCTGCAACTCACGCGTGCTACTGTGGGCAAGTGGCGCATCCGGTTCCTGGAGCATCGCATCAACGGGCTGTATGACGAAGTACCTCCGTGCAAGCCGCGCACGATTGGCGATGAGCGGCTGGCTCCACTGATTCACAAGCCCCCCTGCACACGAAGCTGGCGGATGGCTCCACTCGCTGGAGCGTACGCAGGATCGCCGCCGAAATGGCTATCCCGCCGACAAACGTGCACCGTTACTTCAAGCTGCTCGGCCTGCAACCGCATCGCAGCGCAAGCTTCACACTCTCGACCGATCAATTCTTCATCGAGAAACTGCGCGACCTGGTCGGCCTGTACCTGAGCCCGCCCGAGCATGCCTGGGTCTTGTGCGTGGACGAAAAGAGCCAGTGTCAGGCGCTCGAACGCACCCAACCCATGATGCCGATGGGCTTCGGCTACGTCGAAGGCGTCACGCACGATGATGTTCGTCACGGCGCAACCACGCTGTTCGCTGCACTGAACGTGCTCAACGGCGCCGTGCTCGCCTACCTGCAAGCCGCGCCACCAGCATCAGGAGTTCCTGCCGTTTCTGCGCGAAATCGACAAGACCGTCCCCACTGAGCTCGACGTGCCCTGCATCGTGGACAACTACGGCAGTCACCAGCCCCCGAAGGTCAAGGCGTGGCTGGCCGCCCGCCCCCCGCTGGCACATGCATTTCATGCCCACCTACAGCTCGTGGCTCAACCAGGTCGAACGCTTCTTTGCCTTGATCACCGACAAAGCGATCCGCAGAGGCTCGTTCAGCTCGGTCAAACAACTGGTCAAGCGTATCGATCAATTCATCTCCCACTACAACGAAAGCGGCAAGCCGTTCATCTGGACTGCAACCGCCGATTCCATCCTCGAAAAGCTACACAGACTTTGTTCTCGAATCAGCGGAACGGAACACTAGTGCATTGACGGCGTTTCGGCACGCTTTTTCGGTGCACGTGGTACAATTACACACAACGGGCGGCATTATACAGAAATGAAGTAAGCGATCGATAAACCCGCTCTTACGGATTCCTGATTAGTTACTTAGAGGCCAGCTCAAAAACCAATGAGGGGCTGTTTACTTTCTCGGCAAGCTGTTAACCTTGGATGTCTGAACGACGGAACCCAAGGGATGGAAGCACCAATCATTGATGACGAATTGTGGACACTGATCGAACCGTTACTGCCGCCGCCCAAGCCCCGGCGCAAAGAGCATCCTGGTCGCCCACGCGTATCGGATCGGGCCGCGTTGAATGGCATCCTGTTCG
>JAYFRX010000251.1:0-4353 GCA_040946945.1 Burkholderia sp.
CGCATTGCGCTTCGTTGCCGTACTGCTCCTGAAATTCTTTCATCGACAGACCGGCCTGAAACTGGATTCTGTTCATGGGCATGGCGCACGCTCCGTAAGCATCTGGCGAACGATACCTGATTTCATGCCTGCTTCGGAGTCAAGTAAATAATCAAGTTGGTTTTTGAACTGACTTCTTAGTTCTTCGACTGGTCGACCAGCTTGTTCTTGGCTATCCAGGTCATCATCGCGCGCAGCTTCGAGCCAACCTGCTCGATCTGGTGCTCGGCCGTCAGGCGGCGGTGCGATTGCAGCGTCGGGGCACCGGCCTTGTTCTCCAGGATGAAGCTCTTGGCGTATTCGCCGGTCTGAATGTCAGTCAGTACCGCCTTCATGGCCTTCTTGGTCTCTCCCGTGACGATGCGCGGGCCCGTCACGTACTCGCCGTACTCGGCGTTGTTGGAGATCGAGTAGTTCATGTTGGCGATGCCGCCTTCATAGATCAGTTCGACGATCAGCTTGAGCTCGTGCAGGCACTCGAAGTAGGCCATTTCCGGCGCGTAGCCAGCTTCAACCAGGGTTTCGAAACCGGCCTTGATCAGGGCGATGGTACCGCCGCACAGCACGGCCTGCTCGCCGAACAGGTCGGTTTCGGTCTCTTCGCGGAAGTTCGTCTCGATGATGCCGGCACGGCCGCCGCCGTTGGCTGCCGCGTACGACAGGGCGACGTCACGCGCCGCGCCCGATTTGTCCTGGGCGACCGCGATCAGGTGCGGCACGCCGCCACCTTGCAAGTAGGTGCCGCGCACCGTGTGGCCCGGGGCCTTCGGGGCGATCATGATCACGTCCAGATCGGCGCGCGGGATCACCTGGCCATAGTGGATGTTGAAGCCGTGCGCGAAGGACAGCGCCGCGCCCTGCTTGATGTTGGCGTGCACTTCCGTGGCGTAGACCTCGGCGATCTGCTCGTCCGGCAGCAGCATCATGACCACGTCGGCACCCTTCGCCGCCTCGGCGACTTCCTTGACAGTCAGGCAGGCGTTCTCGGCCTTGCTCCACGACGCGCCACCCTTGCGCAAGCCGACCGTCACGTTCACGCCGCTTTCCTTCAAGTTCAGCGCGTGGGCGTGACCTTGCGAGCCGTAGCCGATGATGGTGACTTGCTTGCCCTTGATGAGGGAGAGGTTAGTGTCCTTGTCGTAGAAAACTTTCATGATGATTCCTTTCGCTAAATGCAGTGAGTTCGTTAAATGAGTAAGGCTACCGGGGCATGACGGCACCGCCGGCTTTGTTCGGTACGGCCGCATTAGACTTTCAGGATGCGCTCGCCGCGACCGATGCCCGAGCTGCCGGTTCGCACGGTTTCGAGAATCGCCCCCGCGTCCAGCCCCTGGATGAATGCGTCGAGCTTGTCGCTCGCGCCCGTCAATTCGATTGTGTAGGTCTTTTCGGTAACATCGATGATGCGGCCGCGGAAAATGTCCGCCATCCGCTTCATTTCTTCGCGTTCCTTGCCGACCGCTCGCACCTTGATCAGCATCAGCTCTCGTTCAATGTGGGCACCGTCGGTCAGGTCCACCACTTTCACTACCTCGATCAGGCGGTTCAGATGCTTCGTGATCTGTTCGATCACGTCGTCTGAGCCAATGGAGACGATGGTCAGCCGCGACAGCCAATTGTCTTCGGTCGGTGCCACCGTCAAGGTTTCAATGTTGTAGCCGCGTGCCGAGAATAGGCCGACCACGCGCGAGAGCGCGCCCGGTTCATTTTCCAGCAGCACGCAGATGATGTGTCTCATGTTCGCTTCTTCCCGATGATGTCTCGACTAATCTAGTTGGAATGTCCGACGCGGCCCGCTCCTCCTGGAAGCGGGCGCCGCGCTCGCACGAGCGCGGCACGCCACGCAGTTACAGATCTTCCGATCCGAGCAGCATCTCCGTGATGCCCTTGCCGGCCTGGACCATCGGCCAGACGTTTTCGGTCGGATCGGTCTGGAAGTCGAGAAACACGGTGCGATCCTTGAGACGCAGCGCTTCCTTGAGCGCCGGCTCCACATCGGACGACTTTTCGATGCGCATCCCGACGTGGCCAAACGCCTCCGCCAGCTTCACGAAATCGGGCAGCGCGTCCATGTAGGAATGGGAATAGCGCTTGCTGTATTCGATCTGCTGCCACTGGCGGACCATGCCGAGGTAGCGGTTGTTGAGCGAGATGATCTTGACGGGCGTGTCGTACTGCTTGCAGGTCGACAGCTCCTGGATGCACATCTGGATCGAGCCCTCGCCCGTGATGCAGACCACGTCGTCGTTGGGGTGAGCCATCTTGACGCCCATCGCCGCCGGCAGGCCGAAGCCCATGGTGCCGAGGCCGCCCGAGTTAATCCAGCGGCGCGGCTTGTCGAAACGGTAGAACTGCGCTGCCCACATCTGGTGCTGGCCGACGTCCGAGCAAACGAAGGCATTACCGCCCGTGAGCTTCCAGAGCGTCTCGACCACGTGCTGCGGCTTGATGATCTCGCTTTCGCGGTCGTACTTCAGGCAGTCCTTGGCGCGCCAGCTCTCGATATCCTTCCACCATCGCGCGAGCGCTTCGGTGTCGGGACCGTGCTCGGCCGTCTGCAGCTGCTCGATCAGATCCTTGAGCACTTCCTTGACGTCGCCGACGATCGGGATGTCGACCTTGACGCGCTTGCTGATCGAGGACGGATCGATGTCGATGTGGATGATCTTGCGCGGACGGGAGGCGAAATGGTCGGGGTCGCCGATCACGCGGTCGTCGAAGCGCGCGCCGATCGCGATCAACACGTCGCAGTGCTGCATCGTCATGTTCGCTTCGTAGGTGCCGTGCATGCCGAGCATGCCGAGGAACTTGGGATCCGAGGCGCGATAGCCGCCCAGGCCCATAAGCGTGTTGGTGATCGGATAGCCGAGGAGATCGGCAAACTGGTTCAGCTCGCGCGAGGCGTCGGCCAGGATGATGCCACCGCCCGTGTAGATATACGGGCGCTTGGCCGTCAGCAGCATCGACACGGCCTTGCGGATCTGGCCAGAATGGCCCTTGGTGACCGGGTTGTAGGAGCGCAGCGAGACGCTCTTGACCGGCACGTACTCGCAGGGGGTCTTGGAGACGTCCTTCGGGATGTCGATCAGCACGGGGCCGGGACGGCCGGTGCGGGCGATGAAGAACGCCTTCTTGACCGTTTCCGCGAGGTCGCGGACGTCTTTCACGAGAAAGTTGTGCTTGACGCAGGGGCGCGTTATGCCGACCGCGTCGCATTCCTGGAATGCGTCCTGACCGATCGCGGCCGTCGGCACCTGGCCGCTGATCACTACCAGCGGGATCGAATCCATGTAGGCGGTAGCGATGCCGGTCACGGCATTGGTCACGCCCGGGCCGGAGGTCACCAGACAGACGCCGACGTTGCCGGTCGCGCGCGCATACGCATCCGCCGCATGCACGGCCGCCTGTTCATGGCGCACCAGCACGTGCTGGGTCTTTTCCTGCTTGTAGAGTTCGTCGTAGATGTAGAGGACCGAGCCGCCGGGGTAGCCCCAGATAAATTCGACGTTCTCGTCGGCCAGTGCCTTCATCAGTACGGTACCGCCGATCGAGTCGCTCGAGGGGGCAGAAATAGGTTCCGACGTGGAGAATTCCGCGCTGAGCATGTTTATATCGACCTTTCGAATTTTCAGCAAAAAATTGATCGAGAAGCGCGGCAAACCTCGCCCTTCAGGGTGGGGAAGGATAGCGCGGACGCCGTAGGCGCCCTCTCGGGCGGCTAGTGTTGCGTTCTGTTGTTAACTTAATCTATATTCACGTAGCATGCCGGCATCCATGGAACGGGAGATACCAGCATGCCCATAGGACGACCCAAGGCCAAACTGGCGCTGAGCGAGGACGAGCGCTCGCAACTGACTTCGATGCCCGTTCGCGTTCGATTTCGGCGGCGCTCGTGACGCGTGCGCGGATCGTACTGGCAGCTGCAACTGGGGAAGCCAAACAGCTCCATCGCCGAGCGTCTGCAACTCACGCGTGCTACGGTGGGCCAGTGGCGTATCCGGTTCCTGGAGCATCGTATCAACGGGCTGTATGACGAAGTACCTCCGGGCAGGCGGTGTCCCAAAAATAGTTGAGGGTTGAATGCGGCGGTTCCCGCAGGAATCCGAGAGAATCGGGTTTCCAAGACCAAGCTCCAGAACAGGAGAACCGCCGAGATGAAGCCTACCAAGAAACCCGGGCGTCGTGCTAAGTTGCCGCTGACGGTCGTCGGCAAACAGGAGCACGAGGCCCTGCCCGCCAGCTTTGCCGAGCACGAACAGTTGTGGCTTCCGATGCGCGATCTGATCCAGAACACGCGCATCAGTGTTGACGCGC
>JAYFRX010000252.1:0-4344 GCA_040946945.1 Burkholderia sp.
CGTTGGTTCGTTGAACGGACTCACTCGTGGCTCCACAACTTCCGTCGTCTTCGCATACGCTTCGATCGTCGAGCTGACATTCACGAAGCATTCTTGAAATTCGGCTGCGCCCTCGTCTGCTGGAACAGCTTCAGGCGTACCGAGCAGTCTTTTTGAACTGGCCTCTTAACGTATCGTGGGGCGAAGATGCCCCAGCAGACGCGCAACAAAGCCGCAGCCCAAAATTTCGCGTGCGTGCGCAAGTTCACGCTGAACCTGGCGCGCATGCAGCAACCGCGGCGACCGAAGAGAATCAGCCTGAAGAACATCCGTAACTTCGCCGCGTGGTACACCGATGGGCGTGAGTCCATTCTCCGCCTTGCCTGACAAGGGCCTTCATGCGGAAGACCTACCCCCTCTGGTCTAGTATAGATGGAGCGATTTTTTTGCCGCTTGCCCGCCGCACCGCGCCCGTATTGAGCCAACATCGAGCCAATGCCGGGCACGCATTTCGCTGGAACAGCCCGGCGCAATTTCGCCCGATCGACGCATGCCTGCCGTCTGCCATCGCCGCCCTTCATCGATGGTTTTGCCAGAATCCCTGGAACCGAGAATTGTGTCGAAAGCGCGTCGCCTTCTGCGACTTTTCTTGACAATCCTTGAAACATCCTGTGAGCGTTTGTTGCGCTGGAGCTACAATCGCCAGAGCCTTTTTAGAGTGGGGAGGATTTTTTTTCGTTGGACGGGAACGATATGGCAAAATGCCGAAGCATTAAAATTCAGACGCTGCTCTCAGGGAGTGGCGGCGCGTTTTTGTGTCGCACCAATGTTATAATCTGGGCAATGTATGACTTGTCATCGTCATCAGGCTCGCAGTAAACCTGCGGTAATCTCAATTTCGAGAGGAGAAATATGAATAAATTTTCAAGGCTCGCGTTCATTGCAGCTACCGCAGTAGTGGCTGCATCCGCTTCGGCACAGTCGGTGCCGGCATCCCGACAAGCCGTGAATGACAACTGGGTGAATGGCACGGGCGAATACGTGTGGATGAACGGCACAAACGAGCTTTGCTGGCGCGACGCGTTCTGGACGCCGGCCACGGCGAACGGGAAGTGCGATGGCGCGCTGGTCGCGCAGGCACCGGCTCCGACGCCGGTCGTTCCGGTTGCTCCGCCGGCCATCACGAGCCAGAAGATCACGTATCAGGCTGACGCACTGTTCGACTTCGACAAGGCTACGCTCAAGCCGCTGGGCAAGCAGAAGCTGGACGAGCTGGCAGCGAAGATCCAGGGCATGACCATCGAAGTCGTGGTCGCTACCGGCTACACCGACCGTATTGGTTCGGACAAGTACAACGACCGTCTGTCGCTGCACCGTGCGCAAGCCGTCAAGTCGTACCTGGTCAGCAAGGGCGTCGAGTCGAGCAAGGTATACACGGAAGGCAAGGGCAAGCGCAACCCGGTCACGACGGGCTGCAACCAGAAGAACCGCAAGCAGCTTATCTCCTGCCTGGCTCCGGACCGCCGAGTTGAAGTCGAAGTGGTCGGCACGCAGCAAGTGCAGAAGTAAATGGGCCGGCAGTAACCTCTCGGGTTACCGCAGCTTTGAAGCCCCGCCTCGGCGGGGCTTTTCCATTCGGGCGGCCGGGGCCCCGCCTGCCGCTTGCTGGCAGACGCTAACCGCCGCTTATATACTCGGGGCTCGCTCCCTTTCCGCCCTATCCGCTTGCCGACATGACCAACGCCGACCCGCACGAACTACAGAAATTCAGCGATCTCGCCCACAAGTGGTGGGATCCGAACACCGAGTTCAAGCCGCTGCACGACCTTAATCCGGTCCGTCTTGGCTGGATCGACGCGCATGCGCACCTGGCCAGCAAGCGCGTGCTTGACATTGGCTGCGGCGGCGGGATTCTGTCCGAATCGATGGCGGGCTTGGATGCCCAGGTCAAGGGCATCGACCTGTCGACCGAGGCGCTCGGGGTGGCCGACCTGCACAGCCTCGAGAGCGGCATCACGGTCGACTACGAGGCGATCGCCGCCGAGGCGATCGCCGAGCGCGAGCCCGGCAGCTACGACGTCGTCACCTGCATGGAGATGCTCGAGCACGTGCCCTCGCCGGCCGGCGTGGTCGCCGCCTGCTCGGCACTGGTCAAGCCGGGCGGCTGGGTGTTCTTCTCGACCCTGAACCGCAACCTCAAGTCCTATCTGCTGGCCGTGATCGGTGCCGAGTACATCGCGCAACTGCTGCCCAAGGGCACGCACGACTACGCGCGCTTCATCAAGCCGTCCGAACTGGCCGGCTTCATCCGGGCGACCGACCTGCATGTGGCCGAGATCCGCGGCATCACCTACCAGCCCCTGACCAAGCGCTTCTCGCTGTCGAACGATACCGACGTAAACTACCTGGTCGCCTGCCGCCGCTACGCCTGATCCGCCCTACCTCGCCTTCCGAACGCATGAGCACGCCCGCCTCTCCGCTTGCCCCGGCCGCCACGCGGGCACTGCTGTCACCGCCCCGCCGATCTCACCGGCTGCGAGGCAGTCCTGTTCGACTTCGCCGACACGGCGCCCGACCTGGCCGGCGCGGTCCACCAGATGCAGCGCGATCGCGGCCTGCTCGGCGGCAGCTTCGCCATCACGCCGGAAGCGCCCGGCTACGAGGCGATGCACCAGGAATTCCTGGCTAACTACGCGGCTGCGCTGTGCGTGAATACGGTGTTGTTTCCCGGCATCGCCGAGCTGCTCGACGAACTCTATGCGCGCGGCGTGCGCTGGGGGCATCGTCACCAACAAGGCGACGCGGCTGACCGAGCCGCTGGTTCCTGCTCGGGCTCGCCTCGCGGGCGGCCAGCGCGGTCTGCGACGGGGACTACGCCGCACGCCAAGCCGCATCCGGCACCGCTGCTGCACGCGGCCGCCTACGGCTATTGCGGTGTACCGGATTTAGGGTTGTTTAGACGCGATTTTGCGATTAGGCGGCAAGTGGCAAGAGCGGTGCCGGACGGGCTTCGAGGGGTGTCTTGAAGCCCAGTTTTCCGAGACGCCATTCGCGATGGTATCGGCCCTTGAACGCGACGGCGGCAGCACGAACTTCTTCAACGTTGTTGAACAGCCGCCTGTGGATGGCTTGCTCCTTTATGGTCCGATTGAAATGCTTGGCGACGCCGTTGGTCTGCGGCTCAGCGACAAAGGCGTAGCTCGGCGTAATCCCCCAGAACTTGAGCTGGGCGCGGAAATCGTCCGACCTGTACTGCGAGCCGTGATCCATTCGCAGGGACAGTCTGCGGCCGGCATCAGCTTCGACCGATCCGAACTGCTCGCGCACCCTTTTGGCTGATTAGCTCCAGTGCGGCAAAGCGGTCGCCGACTTTGGTGACGTGGATGCCAACACACGCCGCGTCGCAATAATCAACTGCAGCGAAGATCCAGACCTGGCCCTCATCGACGGTTTAAACCTTGGCGCCATCGGTGCCCCACCTCTCGTTAGGCCGATCAGTCGTCATTCGACCATCGTGAGCATTGGGCGGTTTCTGCGGTTGCCGATAGGGCGAAAGCAGGCCGTGTTCGCGGATCAGCCGCGAGACACGGGCGCGGGACACGCGGATGTCGTCCTGAATGCGCAAGCGTGCCCATACCTTGCGCGCCCCTTCGCCGACGAACGGCGTGCGAGTCAGATCGGCGCGAACAGCTGCGAGCCGCTCGTGATCGGGCCACCTTGGGCTTTGGGCTACGTCGGACAGGGGCAAGTGGGGTGACCTTGTTGAGCGCCCTGGCCCGCTCGGCATAGATCGTGGAGCGCGACAAGTCGAGCACCTGGCATACCCATTGCAATCTGAAGGGTTTGCCTATCGCGGAGATCGTGTGGCTCATGTCGACGAGCTCCTGGCGATCAAAGGGCGGCGCTCCCGCCGCTCGCGCTCCATGCGCAGCATTTCGACCTCCATGGTCAGTTCACCGACGCGATGCACGGCTTCCTTGAGCCTGACTTCCAACGGATCCGTCTGGCGCGACTTCAGACCGGCTTCGATGCCTGCCAAGGGCGAGTTCGCGCCATTGTTCGAGCTCGGCGATCGTGACGCCAACTTCGCGAGACACCGCGTCAATCGATTCGCCGCGCAGCAAGCGCAGGACGACAGCGCGTTTGCGCCCGACGGACCAGCGCTTGAATTCGGCGGCGCTGGCAGCGGCGGGCGGTGTCCCAAAAATAGTCCTGATTAGTTACTTGAATCCGAGACTATCAACACAAGGCGCGGATGAGGTTTTGTCGTAACGGCGGCCCGAAGCAGGCGCGGCGCCATCGCGGGCAAATCGAAACGGCGGTTGAAACGGTAGGCGAATTCAGCGAGATAGCGATGGGCATATT